>CALXDR010000031.1 GCA_944387115.1 uncultured Oscillospiraceae bacterium | reverse complement strand
CCGGAACTGCTGGCCACCAGGATGCCCTGGTTCACCGCAATCCCATCCGGCACGTCCTTGAAAATCAGCGCATAACCCCCCTCTTGCAGGCCTGTAAACATGATGTCATTATTGACATATACATCTGTCTCAAGTTCAGATTTAGAGGAAGTGGCGTCCTGAGTTGCCTGGGGTTCTAGGTTGTTCGCTTTGATGTACTGCTCCAGCCACTCATACATCGCAATCAGCTCGCCTGCATCAGAAATTCGGCTGGCCAAATCCGCCTCGGGATAAGTGGCATCCAGCTCCGCCCGATTACTGATGGTAATTCTGGGGGTAGCATCATTCGGCTTCGAAGCACTGGCCTCCAATTGGTTGTTGGTGGTATTATAGGTGATATATACATCGCCTACAGAACCATCAAACACAGACTTCACATTTTTCACATTGAAGAAATCGCTGAAGGCGCTGTTGACCTTGTAAATCTTGTATGACTTATCAGATTCTTCAGGATTTACCTGTTCAAATACCAGATACGCCTCCACCTGCATTTGATCCCCGGAAAGCCCCCAAGGGGTCTTCAACCCTTTCGGCGCCGTCACCGTAATCTTCCCCGCTCCGCCGGCGGGAGCCGCCGCCATGGCCGAAAGCGGCAGCATCGACAGCATCATGCACAGGGCGGCCAACACCGCCCAAAATCGGGTCTGCATCCTTTTGCTGCTCCTCATGATACTTCCTCCTCTTCACTGTATGAGATTGTCAGGGATTGCACGCAGTTCACAAGGTCCTGCGTCCCCGTGGTACACGCTGCTTGTGCACCAGCCACACGGCTGCGCCGCCGCCCAGGAGCAGCGCCCCCAGCATCAAACCGCCGGTCACGCCGCTCAGGCCGGACACGGGAAGCTCCACACCTTGGAAATTGCTCACGGTATACAGCACATCGTACACCGGATTCGTCCCCGGCACCGGCTGACCCGCCCCGTCGGTGGGCTGCATGGGCAGGGTGATGTCGCTCATGTACGCCTCGATGTCCCCATTCTGCATATACCCATCGGGAATGGTGGTTTCCCGAATGGCGTATTGAATGGGCGCTCCCGCCTCGTCTGTCAGGGGCAGGTCCGCAAATTGCACGATAGCCTCCACCTTGGCGGCCTCTTCCGCCGTCCATTTTCCGGCGTTGAACGCCTCGGACTCCGCCCGGGTCAGGGGACGGTAGTAGAAATACCCGGAAGCGCCGCCGTCCGCAGCGCGCACGGTGTGTACGATGTAGGACGCCCCATCCTCGGCCAGGTAGCGCATGGTGTCCTGGTCAAAGCGGGTGTCGTTGGCCCAGTCGTCAATCTCCGTGCGCATCACCAGATAGGTGAACTGCTCAGCACGCACAGGGGAGATGGTTCCGTCCGCCCCCACCCGTGCCAGGGTGAACCCTGCCCCGCTGAGCAGTCCGCCCTCCCCGTTGCGCTTGGTGATGGTGATGGAGCCGGTCCGGCTGTTGGTAAACTCCACCCGCGTGGGGAGCAGCTCCTCCGTTCCGTCCTGATCGAGGTCCTGGCGGCGCTCCTCCAGTTTTCCGCTCACCGCCCCGCCGTTTACCTGGACAGACTGTCCGTTCACCGTCACCGCAGGGGTATAGCCCATGGAGGCCTCTTGAATGACATAGGTGGTGCCCAGCGGGATGCCCTGGATTGTGAGGGTGTCGCCATGTCCCAGGTTGACGCTCAGCCGCCCGCCCTCCATGGTTCCCGTTTCCCCCCCGCCCCCCGCTCGGGTCACGGAATAGGCAAAGTCCTTGGTCAGCTGCGCCGCTCCCTGCTCATCCCACAAGGCAATGACAAAGGGGAAGTCGGGATACGCCACTGTATCTGTGTAGCCGTCCACATACTTGGCCACCGTAAGGTCGGTGACCTTCTCTCCATAGTTGTTGAAGTAGAACACCGGATTGGCCGGAGGGGCCAGAATGGCCGCCGAGGCCGTATCCCCCTGGCTCCACTGACCGCCCTCGCCCACACGCACCGAGGTGGTCCATCCGGTGTGGTTCACCTCCGAGGCCGTCACCGTCCACCCCGCCTCCTTACCATCCAAGGAGAAGGGAACCCCCGTCACACTCAGGGTCTGCTTGTGGTGCAGCTTTGCCCGATAGACACCCGTCCCGCCGCTCTCCACAAAGTAAGCGCTGGCAGTGCCGTTGTCAGGGGACACCTGGGTGATGCGGTAGTTCATGCTGCCGGCGGTATCGGCGTCACCCGCCGTAAAGGTAAGCTCCCCTTGCTCCAGGAACTCGCTGCCCTCCTGAGTGCCGTCCTGAGTGCCCTCCTGGGTAATGGCGTAGGACACTGTAATGCTCTTCTGGGTCAACGCCTTGGATGCACCGAGCACCACCTCAAAGTAGAAGTCGGTGCCCATGGCCTCGTTCTGCTCCTCCTGGGTGTAGCCATTGGACAGGCTCACCTGCTTTTGGATGGAGAAGGCCCCCTGACTGCCCTCACTGCGGTTGCGCATCACCACCACGGTGGAGCCGGTGAACAGCCCCCGGATATTGGTGTCCCCCAAATCCGTCTTCTCCGCCACGGAATTGTAGGTGGCGTCGTCCTTGTGCGCCTCGAAATTCTGGTGAATCCCCAGGGCCGCTATCCCTGTATCCACCTCAAAATAGGGGTTGGGCTGTACGCCATTGACCAGGTGGGTGCCGTACTCCAGCAGTGCATTGTCCATTCCGTAGTGGAGGGCAAGGCTATCCCCGGTGTAGGCAATGTCATCTTCTCCCACCTGCCCGGTGAGCAGAGTCTTAAAATCAGGGGCAGTGAGGAGCACAGCGGTGATGTCCTGCAAGGTCACATCCACGCTGTCCTGTACGGCATAGCGGGCCATGGTCTGGAGCAGGTAGCCCAGTCCCTTGCGCACCGTCACGCCGTCATTTGCCTCCAGAGCGTCTGCGAAGATGCGCCCGTTGGGCATCACAAGCACTGGAACCACGGTTTCATTGACGATGTAGTCCTCCGGTGCAGAAATCTCCTTGATGTAGTAATAGGTCGGCTCCTCCACACTATCGGCATAGGAGAAAATAATCAACCCTTCTGTATCGGTGGTTTGCTCCTGCACCTTGTATGCGTCCGTGCAAGCGGCGTCGGAATACAGTGCGAACCCCACCCCCGCCACCGGCTGACCGTTCTCATCCAGCTTCTGCACTGCCAGCTCCGGGCGGATGTTGGGCACATACACACGGCTTGCAAACACCCGGTTGAAGTTCTCCAGATTGAGCAGGCCGAAGGTGGGCAGCGCACCATCCTGGACGTTCAAAATCGCACTTACCAGCTGCTCCACCGCCGACTTGACCTTCTGCCGCACCTGCTGGTCGGAATCCTGCCCCGACACGCTGCCCCATTGATTGATGGTCGCTACAATCCTCTCAAACTTCCCCTGGGTGGTATCGTCCCCCGCCCCAAAGATGGCGGAGAGCTGCTCCAAATCCAGGAAGTAATAGGCTGCGGCCATATCCGCACTGGCGTCCTGGCTGGCCCAGTAGTACCGACGGACGTCGCCGGGCAAATCGGTCAGCTGCGCCTGGAAGCGGTCATTCTCATCGTCCCAGTCCAGATACCATGTGGAATACTGGTATTCCTTTCCGGCGGTGTAGGTAGCCCCGTAAATCTGGTAGAGCAGAGCGGTGAGAATGGCCCGGCGCTGTCCCGCAGGGGTGTCGTCGCACGCAACTGGGTGATAGCCCGCCAGCCCGGAGCCGTAGAGGGGCTGCCATACCCCCGCACTGTCCCGCAGCATGGGCACTGCCACAATCAGCCCCCGCTCGGCCTGCTCTGCATCCAGCTCCACCCGCACGCCAGCCGAGCTGTCCTGGAAATACAGCTCACCTGCCTGATATACCTGAGCGACAAAGCTGGCATTGGCGCCGGTTTCCCAGTGGTTTTCCACCAGCAGCAGGTTGGTTCCGGTGGCAGTTCCGTCCTGGTTGCGCTGGAACCGGTCGTACTTGAGCAGCACATCCCCGGTGCTGAAGCAGCCCTCCGGCGCACTTGTCTCCCGCAGCACATAGTAGGTGTGGGCGCTGTAGTCATACTTGGGCAGGGCGCATACCCCGTCCGCCCCCGTGACCAGAGGCTCGCTGTTGATTTTCTGCCCCACCGCATACTGTCCGGTGGTCTGGTCGTAAATGGGTGCATCGCCGTTGAGCTTGGCGGCATACAGGTCAAACGCAGCCCCCTGCAGCGGGTTGCCGTCCTCGTCCACCTTGACCAGCTCATTGCGCACCGGCTCCATCAGGTTGAAGGAGAGGGTGAGGTTGGAGTCGGTGTTGCCCCGCTCCAGGTAGAACATCTGCAGCTTATGCTGGGTGTTCCCCGCAAAGGTATTCTCGTCGAACACAGTGGGGTCTGCTTTACCGGCCGCCTCAAACTGGGCCCGCAGCGTGGTGGTGATGCTGGTTTCAGCATTGGGATCCTTGGCACGCTGGATGGTCACCGCACCGGAGGAAAAGTCGATGCTCACCTTCATCTCATCGTGGATACCGCCCAGGTCTGCCACCAGCACTCCGTCGATGAACACCCACACATCGTCGTCCCCGGAGAACTGGAATACCATGGGCTTGGACTGGGTGGTGCTCACGCTCACCATCCCGTCCGGGGGCTGCTGGAACTCCACCTCCATGCTCAACCCCAGATAGTGGTTGATTGCATCGTGGAGGGAGTTCATATTCGCCACAGCCAGGCTCTTGGAGGCCTCGTCCCAGTCAAAGACCTCCTGCGCCGAGTTGAAGGGGAAGAATTGTCCGTTGGGCGAACTGCCGCCAGCCTTCACCGCCCAGCGGTTGTATACCCGAAATACCCCGTTCTCCTCGTCAAACTCCGCAAAATTCTCACCGCTGGAGTAGTAGTAGTTGCCGTTGGCGTCCACCTTAAACAATCCGGTGACGTCCTCATAGCTCTCCTTGCCCGCCTGGGCCGTGTCCGGGTCAAAGAGATAGGCCAGGCTCTCCGTGGGGTCATAGTCTACCTTCACCCCATCAACGTTCCAGTATTGCCCACCACCGGAAATATTTAGGGTAGGATAGCCGTCCTCACCCAGTACACGGTTGACCAGCCCCTGGGTAGCGCCGCCCGTCTTTCCCGTCCATCGGTTCCAGTCGCCCAGACCGGTGTTCTCTCTGAAAAAGAGCAGGGCGTGGCTCTTGTTTTCCGTTTCCGTGGAGTTGATGCCGCTGCTCACCAGCTGGCGCAGGGGACGAACTCCATTCTGGTCGCTCAGCCACTGGTCCAGGAGGGTATAGTCAAACAGATTGACCTTTACATTGGATGGGCTGACCGTTGCAATGGTCTGCCCTGCCAGCTGTTCACGGGTGGGCGTCCCATCTTCCTTCTCATTGCCCAGAATCAGCTGCAACACAGGCTGCACCGAATCGGGCAGACCCAGATTCAGGGTAGGATCGCTGGCATTGAGCAGCCCCTGTACATACTCATGGGACAGCGCCAGTTCGATGGCTGTTCCATTGTAGGCGCTGGCCAGAATGGCGTCCTCTACGTCATCCCAATTGGAAATGTTCTCTTTGCTCCACTCTATGCCAAGGCTGACCGTAGCCTGCTCACCCGAATCCTTTTGATAGGTGAGGTTGAGGGTTTTGGCGGTTTGTCCAAGCTCCGCCATCAGCCATGCGCTGTTCACCATTCCAACCCCAGCCAGCAGCGGCGTGGAATCCTTCGTGGCGTGGGACAGGTGCAGCGCCCCATCCGTGGTCAGGCCAAAGTTGTTCTGCCAATGGAAGCCGGAAATCTCCAGCGCCGCACGCTCCTCCAGCTCATTGGTCTGCGCAATCTCCGGTGCGCCCGAGGGTGCAGGGGAGCCGGAGGACACTGCCTCTTGGCTCTCCACCGGCGCAGGGGCGCTGGAGGGCGTTGCCCCTCCGCTCTCGGTGGGGGAAGGTTCGGCAGAAGGCTCCACCCCTTCGCTCTCGTCAGGGGAGGGTTCAGCGGAAGGCTCCCCCCCTTCGCTCTCGTCAGGGGAGGGTTCGGCGGAAGGCGCCACCTCTTCGCTCCCGTCAGGAGCAGGTTCGGCGGAAGGATTCACCCCTTCGCTCTCTGCGGGCGCACTCTCCTCCGGCACCCGGGGCACTGCCGGGGCGTGGCTCTCCTCAGGGGTGTGGCTCTCCTCAGGCTGTCCAGAAGGCGCTGCGCTGCTCACAGGCACCTCCGACGGGTCAGAGCCGGCATAGTCCGCCGCAGAGGAGAACAGGTTCAGCACCCCTCCCCCCGGAACCATACAAAACAACAAAACGCCGGCAAGGCCTCCAGCCAGCACACGCTTCACGCCGCTGGGCCTGTTCTTCCACTTTCTGCTCATAACATCCCTCTTTCCATGTCCACAACTGACTTACATTTGTACAGGTCATCCACGGTCAATCTGTTAGGGCTGCTTGTATGAGATTGCTGCTATTCTTTGGATTTATTTTACCACTCCCGTTGTGCATTTTCAATAGGTAATTGAGATTTTTTAAGAAATTCTCTATATCTATCCTACTTTTAATCGCCCTCACCTTCGTTGCTCAATCCAGAAACATCCAGCCTCCCCCGTTTCACCCCACTGTCTCTCGCTCCTCTCCATGATACACCTGTAAATTTTGTGCGCCACTCGAGGACATTTATCCGTAAAACTCCAGCACCTTCATTCCATCCCTCATTCCATCCCTCATTCCATCCCTCATTCCATCCCTCATTCCATCAATCAAAATCATCCGTCACTTGAGCGATGCTCCCGGCGCAGAGACCGCCCCCGCACAGGCATATCGTTTACAATACCCACGGCCCGATGTATCCCGCATTGAGAAAAAAGCCCTGGAGAAGCTGCGCACCGCCTACGAACGCCCATGAGCGCTCCCCAAAAAACACAGGCTCCTCCACCCAGTCGGGTGGCGGAGCCTGTGCATATGCGTCCAACAGGGCGCAGCCTTGTGGGGCGGTATGCGGATGGCAGAGCAGCGGTGCGCTCCTCCGCCGGGCACCCACAGCCAGCGCCGTTTTACTTGCTGTGCACCAGCTCCCGGGCGGCGGCGGCAATGGCGTTGTGGCGCAGTCCGAACTGCTCCAGCAGCTCCCAGGCCGAGCCGGAGTGACCAAATACATCACCCACACCCACCCGGCGCATCCGAGTGGGGCATTTCTCGCCCAGCAGGCCAGCCACAGCCTCGCCCAGACCGCCCAAAATGCTGTGCTCCTCGCAGGTGACCACCGCACCGCACTCCCGAGCCGCCGTCACAATGATGTCCTCATCCAGGGGCTTGATGGTGGCCAGGTTGATGACCCGGGCAGAAATCCCCTCATTTTTCAGCTCCTCAGCGGCAACAAGAGCCTCCTGCACCTCCAGTCCGGTGGCAAGGATGGCCACATCGCTGCCCTGGGTCAGCTGCTCGCCCCGCCCGATTTGGAAGCGGAAGCGCTGCGCATCGTGAAACACCGGCACAGCCAGGCGGCCAAAGCGGAGGTACACCGGCCCCTGGTGCTCGTAGGCGGCCCGCACCGCCGCACGGGCCTCCACATCGTCGG
Organism: uncultured Oscillospiraceae bacterium; assembly: GCA_944387115.1. GTDB lineage: Bacteria > Bacillota > Clostridia > Oscillospirales > Oscillospiraceae > Enterenecus. The sequence continues at coordinate 13,478 of CALXDR010000031.1, read as the reverse complement.
AAGGACACAGCACCGTTATGCCGGGGATGGAGCGCATCAGGGCGAAATCCTCGCAGCACTGGTGGCTGGCCCCGTCCTCGCCCACGGAGATGCCGCCGTGGGTGGCTCCAATTTTCACATTCAGATTGGGATAGCCGATGGAGTTGCGAATCTGCTCAAAGGCCCGTCCCGCCGCAAACATGGCGAAGGTGGAGGCAAAGGGCACCAGCCCCATGGCAGCCATACCCGCAGCCGCCGCCACCATGTTGCCCTCCGCAATGCCGCAGTTAAAGTGGCGCTGGGGATAGGCCTTCCGAAACACCCCGGTCTTGGTGGCCGCCGACAAATCCGCATCCAGCACCACCACGTCCAGGTGATCCCGCCCCAGCTCCAGCAGCCCATTGCCGTAGCTGTCACGGGTGGCAATTTGCTTTACCTCGCTCATTGTGCACCCTCCAATTCTGCCATCCGGGCACGCAGCTCACCCATGGCCGCCTCATACTCCGCATCATTGGGCGCCTTGCCATGCCAACCCGCCTGATGTTCCATAAAGCTGACGCCCTTCCCCTTTGTCGTGCGCATGAGAATGGCGGTGGGACGGCCGGTGTTCTGATGGAACCGGGCAAATCCCTGCTCCAGCTGGGCAAAGTCATGCCCGTCCACCGTGATGGTGTCAAAGCCAAAGGCCGCCAGCTTGGCGTCCACCGGGTCGGTGTTCATCACCTCCCGGGTCGCCCCGTCAATTTGCAGTCCGTTGAGGTCCACAATGGCGCAGAAGTTGTCCAGCTGGTAGTGTGCGGCGAACAGACACGCCTCCCACACCTCGCCCTCTGCCATCTCACCGTCCCCCAGCAGCGCATACACCCGCACCTCATCCTGATGCAGATACTTGGCCGCCTTCGCCATACCCACGGCGCAGGAAATGCCCTGGCCCAGCGAGCCGGTAGACATATCCACGCCGGGCACGGTATTCATATTGGGGTGTCCCTGGAGGTAGCTTCCATTGTGGCGCAGGGTGGGCAGATCCTCCACCGGGAAAAATCCCCGGTTTGCCAGGGCCGCATATAGGCCGGGGGCCGTGTGCCCCTTGCTGAGTACAAAGCGGTCCCGATTCTCCCACTTGGGGTTGGCGGGATCCACCCGCAGCTCTTTGTGATAGAGGTAGGCGAACAAATCCGCAGCGGACAGACTGCCCCCGGGATGCCCTGCCTTTGCTCCATGGGTCCCCTCAATCACCCCCATGCGCACCTTACAGGCTTCCACGGCCAGGTGCTTTTCTTCTTCTCTGGTCATGACGACCCCTCCCTTTGGATATTTGAGTGGCGGGGAAGCGCCCGATGACCCCCGGACGCCTCCCCCCTTCCATCCAGCGGCTCAGCGCCCCTGTCCGTAGTATGCATTGCGCCCGTGCTTGCGCAGGTAGTGCTTTTCCACCATGCGGCCGGGTGCGGCCTCCGCCTGGGGACGCACCATGCGGGTGAACATGGCCATCCGGGCCACCTCCTCCAGCACCACAGCGTGGTACACCGCCTGAGCGGGGTCCTTGCCCCAGGTGAAGGGGCCATGGCTGTGACAGATGACGGCGGGCACCGCCACCGGGTCCAGCTTGCGGGCGTGGAAGGTCTCCACAATCACCTTGCCCGTGCCCCTCTCGTAATCCTCATCCAGCTCCTCCTGGGTGAGGTGGCGGGCACAGGGGATGGGGCCGTAAAAGTAGTCGGCATGGGTGGTGCCGTAGCACGGGATGTCCTCCCCGCTCTGTGCCCAGGCCACGGCGTGGGGACTGTGGGTGTGTACCACCCCGCCCAGGGCCGGAAATGCCTTGTACAGCTCCAGATGGGTTTTCGTATCCGAGCTGGGGTTGAGAGCACCCTCCACCGTGGCGCCGGTGTGCAAATCCACCACCACCAGATCCGCCGGGGTCAATTCCTCATACTCCACCCCGGAGGGCTTGATGACCACCAGCCCCTCCGCCCGGTCGATGCCTGACACATTGCCCCAGGTATAGCACACCAGCCCCCGGCGGGGCAGCTCCATATTGGCCTTGTACACCTGCTCACGCAGCGCTTCCAACATCATTGCACGCCCCCCCTGTAATCAGCGCAGGCCCTTGAGCTGCCAGGCAATATCGTTCCAGAACAGCTCCTGCTCCAACCCTTCCAGCGTGGTATCCTTGGTGATGTGGACAAACTCAATGCCCATGATGTTGGCCCAGTCCTTCATCTGCTCGGCGGTGACGTCGTAGCTGAGCACGGTGTGATGGGCGCCGCCGGCGGTAATCCAGCACTCCACGCCGGTGGTGAGGGAGGGCTCTGCCTTCCACATCACACGGGCCACGGGCAGGTTGGGCATCTCCATGATGGGGCGGACACAGTGGATGTCCTGACAAATCAGGCGCAGACGGCCGCCCATGTCAATCAGCGACACCACAATGGCGTCCCCCTCCTTGCCCTCGAACACCAGGCGGGCGGGGTCCTTCTTGCCGCCAATGCCCAGGGGATGGGTTTCAATGCGGGCGCGGCCTGCCGCCAGACTGGGGCACACCTCCAGCATATGGGCGCCCAGACTGTACTCATTGCCGGGGAGCAGGTGATAGGTGTAGTCCTCCATAAAGGCGGAGGCGCCGTTTCCATGCTCGCCCATGGCCTTCATAATGGCGGTCATGGCAGACACCTTCCAATCCCCCTCGCCGCCGTAGCCGTAGCCCTGGGCCATCAGGTGCTGGCTTGCCAGACCGGGGAGCTGCTCCATGCCGTGCAAATCCTGAAAAGTGTTGGAGAAGGCCATGCACCCCTCTGCATCCAGCATCTTCTTCATGGCAATTTCCTCACGGGCCTGGTAGCGCACCGCCTCCAGATTGTCGGTGGCAATGTCGTAGCTGGCACGATACACCTCCATCAGGGCGTCAATCTCCTCCTCGGTGACCTGGTTCATCACCTCCACCAAATCGCCCACGGCCCAGGTGTTCACCTGCCAGCCCAGCTGCGCCTGCACCTCTACCTTGTCCCCCTCGGTGACCGCCACCTCACGCATATTGTCTCCAAAGCGCATCACCTTGAGGGTCTTGGAGAAGGCCACGCCCAAAGCGGTGCGCATCCACCGGCCCAGACGGCGCTGAACCTCCTCATCCTTCCAGTACCCGGCAATCACCTTGCGGGGCATACGCAGGCGGGCGGCGATGAAGCCGTGCTCCCGGTCGCCGTGGGCCGCCTGGTTCAGGTTCATGAAGTCCATGTCGATTTCCTCATTGGGAATCTCCAGGTTGTACTGGGTGGCCAGGTGGCAGTAGGGCTTTTGCAGGTTGACCAGTCCATTGATCCACATCTTGGACGGGGAGAAGGTGTGGCACCAGGTGATTACGCCGCAGCAGCGCTCGTCATAGTTGGCCTCTCTGACCACCTGGGTGATTTCCTGGTTGGTCTTGGCCGTGACCTTGTACACCAGCTTACAGGGCAGGTTTCCTGTGGCGTTGAGGGTGTCCACCATCTCCTGGGCACGGGCCGCCACCGTCTCGAGCACCTCGGGGCCGTACAGGAACTGACTGCCCACTACAAACCAAAATTCCTTGTTGTTCATACCATTGACCTCGCAATTCTTAAAATGATACCGTCAAATATGCTCCACCGCACAGCGCTCCACATCCAGCGCCCGGGCATAGCGTTCCATAAAGACTTTGAACCCTTCCACATCCTCAGCCACCGGCTCCAGGGTGGTCACACGCTGAGCGGCAAACACTCCCTGCTCCAGGTAGTCCTCCAGGCTCTGCCCCTCCTGGCGGCGCACCAGATAGGCCGCCAACAGGGCCATTCCCCAGGGGCCGCCCTCTCCGGCCGTCTCCATCACGCTCACCGGTGCGCCCGTTGCGGCGGCCATCATCCGCTGGCCCACCACAGGGGTTTTGAAAAATCCGCCGTGCCCCAACAGCCGCTCCACTGCCACCTGCTCTCCAGCCAAAATGTCCATGCCCAGCTTGAGGGTGGCCAGGGAGGAATAAATCTGCGCCCGCATAAAGTTTGCAAGGCTCAGCTGGGCCTCAGGGGCACGGGCCAGCAGGGGCCGCCCCTCCTCCAGCCCGGTGATGGGCTCGCCGGACAGGTAGTTGTACGCCACCAGCCCGCCGCCATCCGGCGCACCCTCCAGTGCAGTGCGGAACAGGGCGGTGTACAGGGCATTCATATCCGGCGTCTGTCCCAGCGCAGTGAGCAGACCGGCAAACACCTGCGCCCAGGCATTGATTTCGTTGGTGCAGTTGTTGCAGTGCACCATCGCCACCGGCCTGCCCGTGGGGGTGGTGACCATGTCAATCTCCGGGTAGACCCGGGACAGGGCGTGCTCCAGCACAATCATGGCAAACACCGAGGTGCCCGCACTCACATTGCCCGTGCGGGGGGCCACGGCGTTGGTTGCGGTCATGCCCGTGCCGGCGTCCCCCTCCGGGGGGCACAGGGGAATGCCCGCCTCCAGTGCGCCTGTGGGGTCGAGCAGACGAGCGCCCGCCTGGGTCAGCACCCCTGCGTCCTCCCCTGCCATGCGCACAGCGGGGAGGATGTCCCGCAGCTTCCAGGGGTAGCCCCGCTCCGCCACCAGGGCGTCAAAGTCCTCCGCCATCCCCTGGTGATAGTCGCCGGTGGCGCTGTCAATGGGGAACATCCCACTGGCCTCCCCCACGCCCAGCACCTTGCTCCCTGTGAGTTTGTAGTGAACATACCCCGCCAGGGTGGTGAGATAGGCAATGTCCTTCACATGCGCCTCCCCATTGAGGATGGCCTGATAGAGGTGGGCAATGCTCCACCGCTGGGGAATGTTGAACTGGAAGCGCTGGGTGAGCGCTTCCGCCGCCGCCCCCGTGGTGGTGTTGCGCCAGGTACGGAAGGGCACCAGCAGCTCCCCTGCCCCATCCAGCGCCACATACCCGTGCATCATGGCGGAAAAGCCCATGGCAGCCACCCGCTTCAGCTCCACGCCGTACTGGCTATGTACCTGTGTGCGCATCTGGGCGTAGGCCTGCTGCAAGCCGCTCCACACATCCTCCATGTGATATGTCCAATAACCGTCCTCCAGCCGGTTCTCCCAGCTGTAATCCCCTGCGGCAACCGGGGCGTGGTCCGGGCCAATCAGCACCGCCTTGATGCGGGTGGAGCCAAGCTCAATGCCCAGACAGGCCCGTCCTGCCGCAATGTGTTCTCTGATGCTCTGCTGCATATCTCACACTCCTGTCTACTCTTCCTCGCCTTCCAGAGCCTCACTGCGCCCTTTGGCGCAGTCTCCCGCCGCCGCTGCCACACAACTGCGTGCCCCAGGCGGCCCGCAGCAGGCCAGGCAGTCCCGCCGGCCCACTGCTGCGGGGAACCATCCCCGCAGGCTCTTGGTGTTAAGTATATGCCGCTGTCTGAAAAAGTCAATACAAATGTACGAACAAGTTTCTTTTCTTCTTTTAACACAATACAAATTTTCCGAGCACAAGCTATGAACCAATTCCCCGTTGGCGACTCCGTTCTTTTGTCTTGTAAACCCCCATCTATCAGGATAATCCGTCATATTTTTACCAAGTTCCATCGGCAATTGGTGCTTGTGTACTTTGAACAACCCCCTGATTCCCAGCCGTCACGCTCCCTCTCCCCCCACCTGCACAGGCACTTCGACTGGGGCGTAGAGGGGCGTTTCACACGCTCCTCCCCCATCCTCCTCAAAATAAATTACATACAATTCACGCAATCTATTGCGCTATACAGACAATTGTGCTACACTGACCCTATTCGAATCCTGTTGAAGCGAGGTCAATTCCATGCAGCACAAATATCAGCTTGTGGCAGACACACTGCGCACAGCCATCCAGCGGGGCGATTACGAGCAGACCATGCTCCTGCCCACCGAGCAGGCGCTATGCCAGAAGTTCCAGGTCAGCCGTCAGACGGTGCGCCAGGCCCTCTCCCTGCTGGCCAGCGAAGGGCTGATTGAGCGCCGCCAGGGCAGCGGCTCCCACATTCTGGACCAGGCGCCGCCCAAGCGTCTCACCATCGCTGTGATTACCACCTACATCAGCAACTACATTTTCCCCAGCATTCTGCGGGAAATGGAGACGGTGCTGGCCGCCAACAACGCCGCCCCCACCCTCTTCTCCACCCACAACCAGGTTTCCAACGAGCGGCGGGTGCTCCAGTCCCTGCTGGACCATGTACATCCAGACGGCATTTTGGTGGAGGGGAGCAAGACCAGCCTGCCCAATCCCAACCTGGATTTGTACCGTGCCCTCATGGACCGGGGCATCCCGCTGGTGTTCATGCACGGAAGCTACCGCCGCCTGCCCGGCTCCCTGTCCGTGCTGGACGACAACTACGGCGGCAGCCGTCAGCTGGTGGAATATCTCTACCGTAAGGGGCACCGCTCCATCGCCGGCATCTTCAAAAGCGACGACGTCCAGGGCCTGCAGCGGTACGAGGGCTATGTGGACACCCTGCGCAACCTGCGCCTTCCCCTGGAAGATGCCCAGGTGTTCTGGTACAACACAGAGAACAAGAACCACATCCTACAGATGGATGGCGGGTGGCCCGCTGTGGAGCGCACGCTGTCCGGGTGTACCGCCGTGGTGTGCTACAACGACGAAATCGCCTCCCGCCTGATCATCAACCTGCACAAGCAGGGGGTGCGCATCCCCCAGGACATGGCGGTGGTCAGCTTCGACAACAGCCAGTACTGCGAGATTTGTCCTGTCGGAATCACTTCCCTCTCCCACAGCCACGATAACGTAGGGAAAATGGCCGCCGAGCTGCTCATCCGCCGTCTGCGCGGGGAGGAATGCACCTCGGAGACGGCCTTCTGGACGCTGGTTGAGCGGGAGAGCAGTTGAGCAAAAATAGGGCTGGTAAAATCCCCAGTGTCGTGGTATACTATATCTATACAAGATTCCACACATCCGAAAGGAGTTTTCACTATGGGTATCATCTCTGTGACACGAGAAAATTTTGACCAGCTGACCCGGGGCGATAAGCCGCTGCTGCTGGAGTTCCAGGCCCCCTGGTGTACCTACTGCCGCCGCCTGCAAGGTGCGGTAGAGGAAATTGCCCAGCAGTATGAGGGGCAGCTTGTGGTGGGCGCCATGAACATTGATGACGAGGAGGCGCTGAGCGACTCCCTGGGCATTGAGCTGGTGCCCACGCTGATGCTCTTCCAGAACGGGCAGGTCCTGTCCCACGTGGTCAATCCCCCCTCAAAGGCCGCCATCGAGTCCTTCTTGAACCAGGAGCTTCCCGCCCCGCAGCAGGAGGATGAGCACCTCTATGACATGGTAGTGATTGGCGGAGGTCCGGCAGGCTATACCGCCGCCCTCTATGGAGCCCGGGCGGGGCTGGACACGCTGGTGCTGGAGAAGCTGTCTGCCGGTGGCCAGATGGCCCAGACCACCCAAATCGACAACTACCCCGGCTTTGAAGAGGGGGTGGACGGCTTCACCCTGGGCATGAAGCTCCAGGCGGGGGCCCAGCGTTTCGGCGCTCAGACCCTCATTGCGGAGGTGCAGTCGGTACAGTTGGACGCCCCCGTGAAGGTGCTGCACACCAGCCAAGGCGTCATTCGCAGCCGCACCGTGGTCATCGCCACCGGGGCAGACCACCGCAGCCTGGGCCTGGAGGGCGAAGAGGCCCTCACCGGCCGGGGCGTTTCCTATTGTGCGGCCTGTGACGGGATGTTCTTCAAGGGCAAGCGGGTGGCCGTGGTGGGCGGCGGCAACTCCGCCGCTGCGGATGCACTCACCCTCACCCGCCTGGCCAAGGAGGTCATTCTCATCCACCGCCGGGACCAGCTGCGGGCCACCAAGGTGTACCACGACCCCCTCCAGCAGGCAGACAACCTCACCTTCCAGTGGAACAGCCAGGTGACACAGCTGCTGGAGCAGGACGGCCGCCTGCACGGGGTAACGCTGCGTGATGTGTACACCGGGGAGGAGCGCACCCTGGAGGTGGATGGTCTGTTTGTGAGCATCGGGCGTGCCCCCGCCACCCAGCTGTTCCAGGGGCAGGTTCCCATGGACAAGGGGGGCTATCTCATCGCAGATGAAACCACCCGCACCGCCCTGCCCGGCGTGTACGCCGCCGGGGATGTGCGCACCAAGCCCCTGCGCCAAATCGTCACCGCCGTGGCGGACGGCGCTGCCGCCGTGCAGGCCGCCGAAGAGTACCTGATGACCCAATCCTGAGGCACGCTAAAACAATCCCCCTCCCGATGGGCAACTGCCTGTCCATCGGGAGGGGGATTCTTCTCTGTATCAAACTGGGGACAGCCGCTCCGCCCAGCATCCCCATCCGTCATACCCTAGTGGGTATCAGCCTCGTTCCTCCTTTTACTTTTCCACATTTTAACTGCAAACACCACCACTGTAATGATAAAAGAGGCAAGCATCTGCATAGGAACAAAAAACCAAAACCAGTACCCCGTGGTGAAATCAATGTTATTCGAGAAGATATCTTCCAGATGAAAGGGGTAAAACAGGGCGTCCACCAGGATAAAAAGGACAAAATTCAACAACGGAGCCCACAAAATGTGCTTTGGCTTCCCAATGCAGCAGGGCAGACAGCTGACCAGCGGAACGATAATACCACAGCTTATCAAGTACACGTACCACTTCATAACCACATATCTCCCTCTCTATTTTGCGCAGCGCCGATGCACCGTGCAGCAGGTGTCTAACTCCATACTATCATTTGATGTACCACCAATTAGAGCGATATACTATGGAGCGCTTAGATGCCGTAACTGCTGCCGCACCTTCATGCTTAATCAACTCACCTCTATTCCATGCCAGCGTAAACACCGTATTGGTCGAAGCGGTCGGATTAGACTTGGCATAATCTATTCCTATCTTATTGTTCCATAAATCCATAATATTAGCATTGCTGAATGTTGCATTAAACATTGCGAGACTACCCTTGCATTTCTGGATTAACGCATCTCTATGTGCAATCGCATACACATCAGCATCAGCAATCGCCATATTCAGAAGGTCTGTGGTGGTCACAGTTCCCCAAGCAAGCTCGCTCTGATATGCAGCGAGGTAGTAATTGAACCTATCCTTTTCGTACTGATTAACTGCATTCTGTATAACGACGTACCATTCATGATTGATTGTTGCAATGCGAGTCTTCCCCTCCCCAACATCCCTCGAAGAAGTGAAATTCCATGTCATATGGCGAAAAGCGTCTCGTTTCATCTCCACCGTTTGACCCTCGTCCTTGTAAAGCTTCTTGGCATCGTCTCTGGCTATCCTCGCATGATGAATTCCAATCAGGCTGATATCTGCTGCACTCAACCCATCATGAAGGCAAAGTGCAGCTTCCCTCTTTATGCTTTCCAAGGTTGCTTTACTAGTGATGATATTTTCGTCAACAAGCTGCATAATGAGACTCTCTTCAACTTCCTGACGGAGCCTCTTCATTTCTTCAACTCTTTCAGGTGTAACATAAGCTTCCGCATACTTTGAAACTTCCTCCAGAATCTCCTCATACTCTTCCAGACTTAACACCTCGACATCTTCCGCAACCATCGCTTTATCCTGGAACTGAGTATCCTCGAACTGAGTATCCTCGAACTGAGTATCCTCGAACTGAGCATCCTCGAACTGAGCATCCTGGAGCTGAGTATCCTGAGTGAACCATGCAAAGGCGGTGCCATTCAAAAACTGCGCAACTATACTTTCAGCTTCCTGACGGAATTTCTTCATTTCTTCAACTCGTTCAGGTGTGACACAAGATTCCGCATACTTTGAAACTTCCTCCAGAATCTCCTCATATTCTTCTGGACTTAGCACCTCGACATCTTCCGCAACCATCGTCTTGTCCTGGAACTGAGTATCCTCGAACTGAGTGTCCTGAGTGAATCCTACCTCCGGTATCCCATCTGACGCAAAGGCGGTAACATTCAAAAAAAGCAATACAATCAGTGATCCAACTACCCCAATACACTTCCTCATAACAACACCCCTTCTTATAAACAAAAATTGTAATTAAATAACTGGTTAAATTTTATCGTATAGTTTTTTATTTGTCAACTATTAAGTTGGTTTCACCCGCTTCTAAGTGAACCTAACTTATTTTATCTCCTATACGCTCAAAAAATCGTATTTCCATACAAAAACCTCCCCCAAAGCCGCTTACCCACGGCTTTGGGGGAGGTCTCACACTTTTGACACAGAGCGGGCTCACTTATTCCAGTTGAGCACGTCCCAGTTCTTCACAAAATACTCCCACCCGGAGTAGAGGGTGGTGACGGCAATCACCGCCACGCACACCCAGTTGAGCGCAGGAGGGATGGGCAGGTGCATCAGGCACAGGCACACCATGGTGGCAAAGGTCTTGACCTTGCCAGACCAGCCTGCGGCAATCACCCGCCCGTTGTCCACCGCCACCAGGCGCAGACCGGACACGGCAAACTCCCGTGCCACCACAATGGCCACAGCCCAGGCGGGCATCACACCCACGGAGCAGAACCAGAGCATGGAGGTAATCACCAGCACCTTATCCGCCAACGGGTCCATGAACTTGCCAAAATCGGTGGTCTGATTGTAGTGGCGGGCAATATACCCGTCCACAAAGTCGGTGATGCTGGCCAGCACGAAGATACCCAGCGCCACCAGCGTGGAGCCGGGGAACCCCAGGTAGAGCACCAGCAGGTAGACCGGAATGAGCGCCACCCGGAGCATCGTCAGCTTATTGGCGGTATTCATAGCCTCTTGTCCTCCTATTATTCCTCGATCTCACCGGTGAGGTCCCCGTCGGACACCCCCGTGATGCGCACCCACACGAAGGAGCCGGCGGGCACCACCCCTGCGGCGGTGAAGAGCACTCGCCCGTCAATCTCCACCGAGTCGGCGTAGGTGCGCCCCACAAAGCACCCCTCCTGGGCATCATACCCCTCGCACAGCACCTCCATACAGGTGCCCAGACGCTCCTCATTGTAGGCGTCCATAATGCGGGACTGGAGGTCTACCACCAGCTCTACCCGGCGCTGGGCCACCTCCGCAGGCACCTGGTTGTCCATAGCGGCGGCCAGGGTGCCCTCCTCTCTGGAATACTGGAACACGCCCGCCCGCTGGATTTTCTGCTCCCGCAGGAACTGGCACAGCTCTTCAAACTCCGCCTCCCCCTCGCCGGGCAGGCCGCAGATGAGGGAGGTGCGAATGACCACATCGGGCATGGCCGCACGCAGCTTGGCAAACAGAGTCTCAATCTCCCCACGGGTGGTGCGGCGGCGCATGGCGGACAAAATCCCGTCGTTGGCGTGCTGAATGGGGATGTCCAGGTAGTGCAGGATTTTCTTTTCCTGGGCAATGACTGCAATCAGCTCATCGGTGACCGCCTCAGGATAGAGGTAGTGCAGGCGAATCCAGTGGAAGGGCAGCTTGCACAGCTCACGCAGCAGGGCGGCCAGGGTGGTGCCGTCCTCCAAATCCATGCCGTACCGGGCAATGTCCTGGGCAATGACAATCAGCTCCTGTACGCCGCTGTCCGCCAGACCTCTGGCCTCCTGGAGCAGCGCCTGCATCGAGCGGCTGCGGAACCGCCCCCGCAGCTTGGGAATGACGCAGAAGGCACAGCCATTGCTGCATCCCTCTGCAATTTTCAGGTAGGCGGTATAGGAGGGGGTGGTGACCATGCGCAGTCCGTCCTCCTCGGTGTGGTGGATGTCTCCAAAATGCTCCGGGCGGCCCCCGGCCATCAGCTCCTCCACCGCCTCTACCACCTGCACATAGCTCCCGGTGCCCAGCATCCCGTCCACCTCAGGCAGCTCCTCCCGGATGTCCTGGGCATAGCGCTGGGACAGACAGCCGGTGAGCAGCAGCTTTTTCAGCCGCCCCTCCGACTTGAGGGCGCCCAGCTCCAGCACATGGTCAATGGCCTCAGACTTGGCCGAGTCAATAAACCCGCAGGTGTTGAGCACCGCCACATCCGCCCCATCCGGCTCCCCGGTGACCTCATAGCCCGCCTCACGGCACAACGCCATCATCTGTTCGGCGTTCACCAAGTTTTTGGAACAGCCCAGAGAGATAAAGGCCACTTTATACGAACTCAATACAATTCCTCCTTTGATACTCCGGCCAGGGCCAATCCCCCGCCGGGGCGGGACTCAGCCGTCCCACTGCTCCTGATAGCGCTCCAGGGCGTCCCGGATTTCCTCCCAGCCATATCCCCGCCGGGCCAGGTAATCCGAGGCCCGCTTGAGGTTCTCCCGGGTGGGCGCCTCCCCCCGGAGCTTCTTTGCCACCAATCGGTCCAGAGCGTCCTCCGGCGGGGTGTACTCCTGGGAAAGGGCCTCCTCCCAGTACGCTCTGGGCACCCCGCGGCGGTAGAGCTCATCCCGCAGCTTGCGTGGCCCAAACCCCTTGCCGGTGTAATGGCGCACCACCTGGGCGGCATACTCCCGGTCATTGAGCAGCCCCAGCTCCTCCAGACGGTCTGCGGTGTGCTGGGCATCCTCCCGCAGGGCCGCCCGCTCCCGCTCCAACCCTTCAAGGTCCGGCTCCGGGTTGCCCTCCAGATCGGGCAGCACCCCCGGCCTGCGTCTGGGGCGGCGGGGGACAGACAGCTTTTCCACCAGCTCCTGCCGGGACATGGGACGGGCGGCCAGCAGCTCCAGCCCCTTCTCCCACAGCTTTCCCCGGCGCTGGGCGGCGGCAAGGGCCTCCCCCTCCCCGTCGCTCAGCTCCTTGCCGGGGTACAGTCCCAGGGCCACCACATCCCCCTCACGCAGACGAATGAGGGAGCCGTCCTCCAGCCACACCAGCCATCTGCCCGCTTTATGGGCGGAGGGCTCCAGTTTCTGGACAATCATCCTTCAAACTCTTCCTCGTCTGCCACCACATCCACCGCACGGCCGGCGGCCTTGGCTGCAATCTGGGACTGACGGCTCATCAGCTTAAAGGAGTTGTCCCGAATCTGCTGTTCAATCTGCTGGGTGATTTCAGGGTTCTCCACCAGATACTTTTTCACCGCATCCCGGCCCTGACCCACACGGGTTTCCCCCATGGAGAACCAGGAACCGGACTTCTGAATGATGTCCAGCTTCACCGCCAGGTCCACCAGCTCGCCCAGCTTGGAAATGCCCTCGCCGTAGAGGATTTCAAACTCCGCCTCCCGGAAGGGGGGCGCCACCTTGTTCTTCACAATCTTCACCTTGGTGCGGTTGCCCATGACTTCGCTGCCGTTTTTCAGCTGCTCGCCCCGGCGCACCTCCATGCGCACCGAGGAGTAGAACTTCAGCGCCCGGCCGCCGGTGGTCACCTCAGGATTCCCGTACACCACACCCACCTTCTCACGCAGCTGGTTGATGAAGATGACAATGCAGTTGGTCTTGGAGATAGAACCGGCCAGCTTACGCAGGGCCTGGCTCATCAGACGGGCCAGCAGGCCCACATGGCTGTCCCCCATATCCCCTTCGATTTCCGCCCGGGGGGTGAGGGCGGCCACCGAGTCCACCACCACCACGTCAATGGCGCCGGAGCGCACCAGGGC
>CALXDR010000030.1 GCA_944387115.1 uncultured Oscillospiraceae bacterium | reverse complement strand
GGCCAGCCCAGGGTGGAGAAGGGCCACAGGGCGGAGGAGAACCAGGTGTCCAGCACATCGGGGTCCCGGGTGATGTTGGCAGAGCGGCAGTGCTGGCAGTGGGTGGGGTCCTCCCGGCTGACGGTCATCTCCCCGCAGTCGGCGCAGTACCACACGGGAATCTGGTGCCCCCACCACAGCTGGCGGGAGATGCACCAGTCGTGGACGTTCTCCATCCAGTTGGTGTAGGTCTTGGAGAAGCGGTCGGGGACGAACTTGACCTCCCCGTCGTTCACCACCCGCAGGGCCTCCTGGGCCAGGGGGGCCATCTTCACAAACCACTGGGCGGAGATGATGGGCTCCACGTCGGTGCCGCAGCGGTGGCAGGTGCCCACATTGTGCCGGTGCTCCTCCGTCTTTTCCAGCAGGCCCAGGGCGTCCAGGTCGGCCAGGATGGCCTTGCGGGCCTGGTAGCGGTCCATGCCCTGGTACTTGCCCCCCAGGTGGTTGACAGCGCCGTTGTCGTCCAGCACCCGGATGCTCTCCAGGTTGTGGCGCAGGCCCACCTCGAAGTCGTTGGGGTCGTGGGCGGGGGTCATCTTCACGCAGCCGGTGCCGAAGGAGGCGTCCACATAGTCGTCGGCCACGATGGGAATCTCCCGGTTGACCAGGGGGAGCAGGCAGCGCTTGCCCACCAGGTCGGCATAGCGGCTGTCCTCGGGGTTGACCGCCACGCCGGAGTCGCCCAGCATGGTCTCGGGGCGGGTGGTGGCCACAATCACATAGCGGCCCGGCTCGCCCACGATGGGGTATTTCAGGTGCCAGAGGTGACCGGGCTTATCCTGATACTCCACCTCGGCGTCGGACAGGGCGGTGACGCAGTGGGGGCACCAGTTGACGATGCGGCTGCCCTTGTAAATCAATCCCTTCTCATACAGGGAGACAAACACCTCGCGCACGGCCTTGGAGCAGCCCTCGTCCATGGTGAACCGGGCCCGGTCCCAGTCGCAGGAGGAGCCCAGCTTCTTCTGCTGCTCCACAATGCGGTTGCCGTACTTGTGCTTCCAGTCCCACACCCGCTCCAGGAACTTCTCCCGGCCCAGGTCGTGGCGGGTCACACCCTCGCTGTTGCGCAGCTCCTCCTCCACTTTAATCTGGGTTGCAATGCCGGCGTGGTCGGTGCCGGGCACCCAGAGGGCGGCGTAGCCCTGCATCCGCTTGAAGCGGGTGAGGATGTCCTGCAGGGTGCAGTCCATGGCGTGACCCAGGTGGAGCTGCCCGGTGACGTTGGGGGGCGGCATGACGATGGTGAAGGGCTTCTTGTCCGGGTCACGGTGCCCGGCAAAGCAGCCGTTTTTCTCCCACATCTCGTAGATGCGCCCCTCCACCTCCTGGGGTTCATAGACTTTGGGCAGTTCTTTTTGCATATTGACCTCTCCTTTCCCGGGGCCAAAAAACAATCGCCCCGAGCCATTTGCTCAGGGCGATTGCACACAACCGCGGTACCACCTGAATTCCCCCCAAACAAGCAACCTGGGGGACACTCTTGCCCTCGATAACGGGAGGAACCGCCACCCCTTACCGCCGCAGCTTGGGGGGTGGGACTCCGGGACCACCTTCCACGCACCTGGAGAGCGCCTTGCACCAACCGGCGCCTCTCTTTACCCCTGGGTGGGTGTACTCCTTCCCATCTCAGTCGTTTCTGGTCACAAGTATAGGGGAAGGCGGAGGGTTTGTCAAGGCTCAGGCGCACCTGCCTGCCGGGGCGGGGGCGGGGCGTCCCCTCAGCCCATGAGGGAGCAGACCAGCTGGGTGTACTCTGCCGCGTCCTCCAGGGGCAGGCCGGCCAGCAGCAGGGCCTGGTGGTAGAGAATCTGGGCGTACTTGCCCGCCCGCTCCTGATCGCCGCTGTCCAGGGCGGCCTTGAGGGCGGCGTAGGGGGCGGCGTGGGCGTTGAGCTCCAGCACCCGCTGGGCCTTCATGCCGGGGGCGCCGGCGCCCTCCATCTGGGCGAAGTAGCGCTCCATCTCCAGGCTCATGGGGCCGTCGGCGGTCATGCACACCGGGGCGGTTTTGAGCAGCTTGGACAGGCGCACGGCGTGAACCTTGTCCCCCAGGGTCTGCTTGACAAAGTCCAGCACCGGCTTGGCCTGCTCGGACTGCTGGGCCTGCTCGGCCTTCTCCTCCTCGCTTTCAGGCAGGGCGGTGGGGTCGGACACGGACTTGATGGGCTTGCCCTCCAGCTCGCCCAGGGCCTGCATCACAAACTCGTCCACCTCGTCGCCCAGGCAGAGAATCTCGTAGCCCTTGTCCGCCACCCGCTCCACCTGGGGCAGCTTGGCGGCCTGGTCGGCGGAGGCGGCGCACACATAGTACACGCAGGGCTGCTCCGGGTCCATCCGCTCCAGGTACTCGGCCAGGGAGGTGAGCTTGCCCTCCTTGCTGGAGGTGAACAGCAGCAAATCCTTGAGCAGGTCCTTCTTGCTGCCGTACTGATCCACCACGCTGTACTTCAGCTGGCGGCCGAAGGCGGCCCAGAACTTCTCGTACCCCTCCCGGTTGTCCTTCATCAGCTTGGCCAGCTCGTTTTTGATCTTCTTCTCCAGGGCGTTGGCGATGATCTGAAGCTGGCGGGTGTGCTGGAGCATCTCACGGGAGATGTTCAGCGAGAAGTCGGGGGAGTCCACCACGCCCTTGACAAAGCGGAAGCAGTCGGGGAGCAGGTCGGCGCACTTGTCCATGATGAGCACCCCGGAGGAGTAGAGCTGAAGCCCCTTCTCATACTCCCGGGTATAGAAGTCATAGGGGGTGGCGGCGGGGATGAAGAGCAGGGCCTTATAGGTCACTGTGCCCTCGGAGGAGGCGGTGATGACGGACAGGGGGGCCTGCCAGTCCATAAACTTCTCCTGGTAGAAGCGGTTGTACTCCTCCTGCTCCACCTTGGAGCGGGGGCGCTGCCACAGGGGCACCATGGAGTTGACGGTCTGTTCCTCCAGCACCGTCTCCCACTCGGGCTTGTAGTCCTCCCCGGCATCGGCGGGCTTGTCCTTCATGCGGTAGTCCTCCACCAGCATCCGAATGGGGTGGCGGATGTAGTCGGAGTACTTTTTCACCAGCTCACGCAGCTGGGACAGCTCCAGATACTGGCTGTACTGCTCCTCCTCGGTGTCCTCCTTGAGGTGCATGATCACATCGGTGCCCACGCTCTCCTTCTGGCAGGGGGTGATGGTATAGCCGTCCGCCCCCTCGGACTGCCAGCAGAAGGCCTGCTCCTGGCCGTGGCGGCGGGTGATGACGGTCATGCGGTCGGCCACCATGAAGGCGGAGTAGAAGCCCACGCCAAACTGGCCGATGATGTCCACATCCTCCGCCTTGCCCATCTCCTGCTTGAACTGGAGGGAGCCGCTCTTGGCGATGGTGCCCAGGTTGCGCTCCAGATCCTCCTCCGTCATGCCGATGCCGTTGTCGGACACGGTGAGGGTGCGGGCGTCCTTGTCCACGGAAATGCGAATCTGGAAGTCCTCCCGCTTGGTGTGCACCGAATCGTCGGTGAGGGAGAGATAGGCCAGCTTGTCAATGGCGTCGCTGGCGTTGGAGATTATCTCACGGAGGAAAATCTCCTTGTGGGTGTAGATGGAGTGAATCATCATCTCCATCAAGCGCTTGGATTCTGCTTGAAATTCCTTCTTAGCCATGATTATCACACCTCGTTGGGGTTAAAATAAACCAAACAAACTGTTTTAGCACTCGTCTGAGTGGAGTGCTAAAAGAACTATAATACACCCGTGGACAAAATGCAAGGGGGTTTGCAGAAAGTTCACAATTCCATCCCCCTTTTTCCCGCCGGACGGGGCAAGCTGTATGGGGGAAAAGGGGGCGGCAGGGGAAAAAATAAGGTTGCGTTTCATAGAGGATAATGCTATAATATCTGCGGCTATGCGGCAACGCAGGGCAGGGAGCAGCGGATAGGGCTGCGCAGGCCCGGCGTGTGCGGCAATTTTAGCATGGGGCAGGCTCCGGCCTGCCGTTTGATACGTTTGATCGCAGTCAGAGGCATTCCCTGTCAGGCGGGCGGGCGCTGCACCGGCACACGCCTTGCGGGGATCAGGCTATCTGCCAGGGTGGAGGCTGCATATCCGGCAGTCCGGTGTGCGGCAAGGCCGAAGAGAACAGTATGCGTTGAGGTGTGACTTTGAAAAAATATGTGATTTGCGGGGGAAAGCCCCTTTATGGCACGGTGGAAATCAGCGGTGCCAAAAATGCCGCCGTCGGCATCATCCCGGCCGCCCTGTTGGTGGATGGCCTGTGCCGGATTGAAAATTTGCCCCAAATCAGCGACGTAACGCTGATGCTCAACATTCTGCAGGAGCTGGGCGCACAGGTGCGCACCATCAACCACAGCACGGTGGAGGTCAACGCCTCCGCCATCTACAACCACCCTGTATCCTATGAGTCGGGCCGGAAAATCCGGGCCAGCTACTACCTCATGGGTGCGCTGCTGGGCCGGTTCGGGCAGGCGGAGGTGCCCCTCCCCGGCGGGTGCGACTTCGGCGGGCGGCCCATCGACCAGCACATCAAGGGCCTGACGGCTCTGGGCGCCAAGGTGGAAGTGAAAAACGGCTTTATGTGCGCCACCACCGGGGGCGCGCGTCTGAAGGGTGCGCCCATTTATCTGGATGTGACCTCCGTGGGCGCCACCATGAATCTGATGCTGGCGGCCACCCTGGCCGAGGGCATGACCGTCATCGAAAACGCCGCCAAGGAGCCCCACATCGTGGATTTGGCCAACTTCCTCAACTCCATGGGGGCGGACATCGCCGGAGCGGGCACCGACGTCATCAAGGTCCGGGGCGTGGAGCGCCTGGGCGGCGGGGAGTACTCCATCATCCCCGACCAGATTGAGGCGGGCACCTATATGGCCGCCGTGGCCGCTACGGGCGGAAAAATCCGGGTGAACAACATCATTCCCAAGCACATGGAGTGCATCACCGCCAAGCTGGAGGAGATGGGCGTGCAGGTGGAGGAGGATGGGGACAGCCTCATCATCACCCGTGAGGGAGCCCTCCAGCGCACCAACATCAAGACCATGCCCTATCCCGGCTTCCCCACCGATATGCAGCCCCAGATTGCCGCCGCCCTCTGCCTGGCCCAGGGCACCAGCGTGCTCACCGAGGGCGTGTGGGACAACCGCTACCGCTACACCGAGGAGTTCCGGCGGCTGGGGGCACGCATCCAGGTGGATGGAAAGATTGCCATTATTGAGGGTGTGGAGAAGCTCACCGGCGCACCCATGGAGGCCTGCGACCTGCGTGCAGGCGCGGCAATGATGATTGCCGGTCTGGCCGCCCAGGGGGTCAGCGAGATTACCAACATCCGCCACATCGAGCGGGGGTATGAGGACATCATTGGCAAGCTCACCGGCCTGGGGGCAGACATTCAGGTGGTGGAGGTTCCCGACCCTGAGCAGCAGGTGGGGGCCGTGGGCTGAGGAGCAGAATTTCATGCAGGATTGTGTCAGGGGGGTGGCTGCATCGCCGCCCCCCTTTTTTGCTGTGAGGAGGGAAGTAGTTTGCTGAAAATGGCGACCTTGGCCAGCGGGTCTTCGGGGAACTGTGCGGTGGTGTCCGATGGGCGCTCCCATGTGCTGCTGGATGCGGGTATCTCCGCCCGGCGCATTACCACGGGGCTGCGGGCGCTGGAGATTGACCCGAAGGGGCTGTCCGGCGTGCTCATCACCCACGAGCACACCGACCATGTGAGCGGGCTGGCGGTGTTGTGCCGGCAGCTGGATGTGGAGCTGTATGCCACGGAGGGCACGGCCCGGCAAATCTGCTGGAAGAACCCGGAGCTGGAGTCCCGCTTCCGGGTGTTTGACCCCGGCGAGCGGTTCGGGGTGGCGGGCTTGGTGGTGGATACCTTCGCCACCAGCCATGACTGTGCCTGTCCCGTGGGGTATGCGGTGGGCGACGGAGTGCGCCGCATGGCCCTGTGTACCGACACGGGGATGGTGCCCCGCCAGGCGGCAGAGTGCATCCGGGGGGTGCAGCTGCTGGTGGGGGAGTTCAACTATGATTTGGAGATGCTCCAGATGGGGGCCTATCCCTACCACCTCAAGGAGCGCATCCGGGGGGAGAGCGGGCACCTGTCCAACGAGATGGGGGCAAAGCTGGCGGCCTGGGCGGTGGAGCAGGGGGCCAGCCGCCTGGTGCTGGCCCATCTGTCCAAGGAGAACAATTTGCCGGAAAAGGCCCACGCCGCCGCCCTCAAGGGGTTGGCGCAGGTGGGCGCCAGGGTGGGCGACGATGTGGAGGTGCATATTGCCCCCCGGGACAGCGTGTCCTGCTGGTTGGAGGTGTGACGAATGGCCGGTGTGTCTGTCATCTGCGTGGGAAAGCTGAAGGAGAAGTTTTACATAGAGGCGGCGGCGGAGTACCTCAAGCGTCTGGCCCCCTACTGCAAGCTGGAGCTCATTGAGCTGCCCGAGGTGCGCCTGCCCCAAAATCCCACCCAGGGGGAGATTGACGCCGCTCTGGAGCGGGAGGCGGCGGCCATCCGGGGGAAGCTCCCCCCTTCCACCAGCGTGGTGGCCATGTGCGTGGAGGGGCGGATGCAGTCCAGCGAGGAGCTGGCCCGCACCCTGGGCAATTGGGAGCAAAGCTCCGCAAAGCGCCTGGCCTTCGTCATCGGCGGCTCTTACGGTCTGCACCCCTCTATCAAGGCCCAGGCATGGCTGCGCCTGTCCATGTCCCCCATGACCTTCCCCCACCATCTGGCCCGGGTGATGCTGCTGGAGCAGATCTACCGGGCGTATAAAATCCGGGAGGGGTCCAATTACCACAAGTGAGCGTCCGAGCCGTCGTGAGCAGGCTGGATGGACCGAAGTGAGGGATAGGCATGAGGCGGGCGCAGCCCGCCATGCCTGTCCCGAATCGGAGGGAAGCCAGCCGTTGCGAACAGGCGAGGCGTGACAACGAAGAAGCGCCCGAGCCTTCTCACAAAAGTCCAAGGACTTTTGTGAGGGGATGCAGGGGAAACGGGATTTGATTTTCTTTCGCCGTCCGGTCACACCGCAGTGGAGTACCGCACCCAAGCCCCTGCCCAACAAAAGGCCCCCTGTGTAGGAAGCAAACCTGCACAGGGGGCTGTTTGGTTGGTATCAGGGCAGTCTGGGCTCCAGCCACCGTCCCCGCAGCAGAGCCGCCGCAAAGAGGATGGCGCTGAGCAGCCAGGTGACGGGGTAGGCGGTAAAGACCACGGTGATGTCGGGGATGAACCCCACCATAACGGTGATGTAGGTGATACGGAACAGGCACCAGATGGCCAGCATGACCATCATGGGGGTAATGGCCCGCCCTGCACCACGCAGGATGGCGGCACAGCCGTGGGAGAAGCCCAGCAGGCAGTAGAACAGGGCCTCCACCCGGGCCTGCCGTATGCCGTAGGCCACCACCTCGGGGGTGTCGCTGAACAGCCCGATGAGGGCGGGGGCCAGGAGGAAAAAGAGGATGCCCACCGCCTCCGCCAGCCCCGCTGTGAGGGCCAGACCCAGCTTGGCCCCCTGCTTTACCCGGTCAAGCTGGCGGGCGCCCAGGTTCTGGCTGACAAAGGTGGTCATGGCCATGGTCAGGCAGGTGATGGGGAGAAAGACGAAGCCCTCCACCTTGGAATAACTGCCGCAGCCGGCCATGGCGGTGTCGCCAAAGGCGTTGATGTTGGACTGCACCACCAGGTTTGCAATGGCAATCACACTGTTTTGCACGCCGCTGGGCAGGCCCATACGCACCACCTGCCCCAGCAGGGCGAAGTCGGGGCGGAGGCGGGAGAGACGGATTTGCACCACGAACTTCCCGCTCATCAGGTGGGCAAAGCCCAAAAAGGCGCTGAGGAACTGCCCAATGATGGTGGCCAGGGCCGCACCCCCCACGCCCATATCCAGCACACCCACAAAGAGCAGATCGAGCACCACGTTGACCACGGCGGCGGCCATCAGGTAGTACAGGGGGTGGCGGCTGTCTCCCAGGGCCTGAAAAATCCCGTTGGCGGTGTTATAGAGCACAAGGCCCAGCAGGCCGGAGCAGTACACACGGAAGTACATCACCGAATTGGGCATCACGTTGTCCGGGGTGCCCATCCAGCGGAGGATGGTGGGGGTGAAGCACACACCAAGGACGGTGAGGAGCGCCCCCGCCGCCAGGGAGAACACCACCGTGGTGTGTACCGCCCGGTCCACCCCCTCCTTGTCCTGGGCGCCGTAAAACCGGGAGATAATCACGCTGGCGCCGATGAATACCCCCTGGAAAAAGCCGATGATGAGAAAGCACAGGCTGCCCGATGAGCTGACGGCGGCCAGGGCGTCATCCCCGCAGAAATGCCCCACCACCAGGGTGTCCGCTGTGTTATACAGCTGCTGGAACAGATTGCCCAGAAAGAGGGGCAGGGCGAAGCGGATTAGGGTTTTCAGAATATTTCCCTGGGTCATCAGGGTCTTTTGCTCATTCATGGTCACACAGTTCCTCCCGTCCGGGGGTTGCCCGGTTTCTATACCTACGCCTTGAGAGTATCACTTTAGCACTGTAGGGGCAAGATGTCAAACAGGCGGGGGACAGCGTGAGGGGCGGAAATTGGCCGCACCAATAAAATTAGAAAAATATCATAAAAAACGGTTGACAGAACACAGAAGGGGTAGTACAATATAGACACAAGGAAGGGTGAGTCCAATGTACAGTATGCAGTGCAAGTCCCAGGAGCCGAAGGGCCCAGGGCATGGCTCCCGTACCTGTGAGGCTCTTGGGCCGCAGTGAAATCCCGAACCGATTCGTCCCAAACACGCTGAGGCAGCGCAGAACTACACAAGAGATGGCCGGGAAGGCGTTCCCGACAAGGTACATCCACAGGTGGGTTCAGAGGTTTGCGGAGATGGAGGGCAAAGAATTTCAGGCGTACACCTGGAGCAAATGCTAAGAAAGTGAAGGTATGGTCCATTGGAACAGGAACAACGCGAGGTGTAAGCCCCCAGCTGCGAGTGGGACAGCTGGGGGCTTGGTGTTTGTTCCGGACCCCGGCAAAGGGGCAGTGTTCGGTGCGCAGGTGGCAGGGCAGTCCGGCAAAAGGTCGCCGCCTCCAGCACCAGCATGGCGGCCTCGGGGAGGTCACAGGCGGTGGCGGCGGGGCAATCCGGCAAAAGGCTGCGGAAAATTGGGGCGAAATCTAAGCAATTTACCATTGCAAAATGGGCCGCTTTCCAGTATAATGTCAACTGTCACATTGACGATTTTTCCAGACATGAAGGACAGTTTATGCGGCGGGAGGATTGCCAGCCGCTTTTTTTGGACAGACTTGCCTGCGTCAGGGCGGGAATTTATTCAGGGGTGAAAGAAATGTTCGCAAAAGATATTGGAATTGACTTGGGTACTGCCAGCGTGCTGGTGTTTTTGAAGGATAAGGGCATTGTGCTGCGGGAGCCGTCCGTGGTGGCGCTGGACAAGAACACCGGCAAGCTGCTCAAGGTGGGCACCGAGGCCCAGCAGATGCTGGGGCGCACCCCGGGCAACATTGTGGCCATCCGTCCGCTGCGGGAGGGCGTCATTTCCGACTATGACATGACCGAGCGGATGCTGCGGGAGTTTATCCGCAAGGTGGCGCCGGTGCGGCTGTTCAAGCCCCGGCTGGTCATCTGCGTGCCCTCCGGCATCACCGAGGTCGAGGAGCGTGCCGTCATTGACGCAGGCATCCAGGCCGGGGCCCGCCGGGTGTACCTCATCGAGGAGCCGCTGGCCGCCGCCATCGGCGCCGGGGTGGACATCACCCAGCCCGACGGCCACATGGTGGTGGACATCGGCGGCGGCACGGCGGATATTGCCGTCATCTCCCTGTCCGGCATTGTGGAGTCCGCCTCCATCAAGGTGGCGGGTGACGCCTTCAGCGAGGCGGTGGTGAAGTACATCCGCAAGCGGCACAACGTGCTCATCGGCGACCGCACCGCCGAGGAGCTGAAGATGAACATCGGCTGCGTGTTCCCCCGTCCTGAGGAGATTACCATGGAGATTAAGGGCCGCTGCCTCATGACCGGCCTGCCCCGGGTGTTCTCCGTCAGCTCCAGCGAGATGATTGAGGCCTTTGAGGAGCCCTGCGCCCGCATTCTGGAGGCCATCCACGGCGTGCTGGAGCGCACGCCCCCCGAGCTGGTGGCGGACATCTCCACCAACGGCATTATCATGACCGGCGGCGGCTCCCTGGTCTGGGGCTTTGACAAGCTGATTGAGTCCCACACCGGTATCGAGACTTATGTGGCGGAGGACGCCATCTCCTGCGTGGCCAAGGGCACCGGTAAGAGCCTGGATTGGGTGGGCGAGATGCAGGACGGGACGATGAATATCTCCCGCAGCCGGCAGATGCTATAAAGAAGCGCTGAGCCATGTCACAAAAGTCCAAGGACTTTTGTGAGAGTATGCAGGGGAAATGTTGCTCGATTCCGCTGGAATTGTCGCCCCATTTCCCCTGAGCAGTGTGCTTTCCGAGGCGCATGTCCCCGGAAAACACGGGACTGAATTTTATTCCGCCGCCTGAGGGCGGCGGAACTCTGTGAGACTCGAAGCGTCCGAACCCCGCCGCCCCTCGGATGGACTGGAGCGAAGGGCAAAACCCAGGGCGGGCACAGCCCGACCGGATTTGCCCTGAGTCGTAGGGAAGCCGAGGGACAGCGGCGGGTTGTGAGGCGTGACATCAGCGAAGCGTCCGAGCCGTCGTGCGCCCCTCCCAACCTCCAAGGACACGCATGAGGGGAAACATGGCTCGGTTGCTCTGGAATGCTCCCCCATTCCCCCTGGGCAGAGTGGTTTCCCAGGCGCATCTCCCCGGAGGACACCAGCTTGGATGTTCTCACCCGCCCCATGGCGGGAGCGCATAGACTGCTGCCGTCTGCCCACGGCAGCGCAGCACAGGCTGTCCTGACAGGGAGGTCTTTGAAGGTGTGCGGCCCCTTCCTGCGTCCAGGAGGGGGCTTTTTGCAGTTTGGTGTAGAAGTGTTGATTTTCCTATTGACAAGGTAGGAAAAAAGGAGTACAGTAATACCAACTTAACGACTAGGTGATTCCGGCCCCAGCTGAGGGCCGGGGCATTGCCAAAGGAGAAGGAACCATGAGAATCTATGCAGATAACGCAGCCACGACCAAGATGAGCCAGCGGGCCATTCAGGCCATGCTCCCCTACTTGGATCAGATTTACGGCAATCCCTCCAGCCTGCACACCGAGGGGCAGCAGGCCGCCGAGGCTCTGGCCAATGCCCGTGCCCGCATCGCCGCCCGCCTGGGCTGCTCCCCCCGGGAGATTACCTTTACCTCCGGCGGCAGTGAGGCGGACAACCAGGCCATCTTGTCCGCCGCAAAGATGGGGGAGCGCAAGGGCAAAAAGCACATCATCTCCACCGCCTTTGAGCACCACGCCGTCCTCCACACCTTGCAGGCGCTGGAGAAGCAGGGCTTTGAGGTCACCCTGCTGGACGTCCACGAGGACGGCATGGTGAGTGCCCAGCAGGTGGAGCAGGCTATTCGCCCCGACACCTGCCTGGTGACGGTGATGTACGCCAACAATGAGGTGGGCAGCGTGCAGCCCATTGCGGAAATTGGCCGGGTGTGCCGCCAGGCCGGGGTGATTTTCCACACCGATGCGGTGCAGGCGGTGGGTCACCTGCCGGTGCACGTGGAGCGGGACAATGTGGATATGCTCTCCCTGTCCGGCCATAAGTTCCACGGCCCCAAGGGGATTGGCGCACTGTATGTGCGTCGGGGCATTGCCCTGCAAAACCTCATCTACGGCGGCGCCCAGGAGCGGGGCAAGCGGGCAGGCACCGAGAACATCCCCGCCGCTGTGGGCATGGCAGAGGCCCTGGACGAGGCCTGGGAGGGAATGGAGGAGCATATGCGCCACCTGGTGATGATGCGGGAGCGGCTCATTGAGGGGCTGTCCCAGATTCCCCACTGCGCACTCAACGGGCACCGGGATCAGCGCCTGCCCGGCAATGTGAGCTTCTGCTTTGAGGGCATTGAGGGCGAGTCCCTGCTGCTGCTGCTGGACGACAAGGGCATTGCCGCCTCCTCCGGCTCGGCCTGTACCTCCGGCTCTCTGGACCCCAGCCATGTGCTGCTGGCCCTGGGCCGTCCCCACGAGGTGGCCCACGGCTCTCTGCGCCTGTCCCTGTCTGCGGAGAACACCATGGAGGAAGTGGAGTATATGATTGCCGCCATCACCGAGGTGGTGGGCTACCTGCGCAGCATCTCCCCCGTGTGGCGGGATTTGGAGCTGGGCAAGAAAGAATTTGTATTGAAGTGAGGGAACTATCATGGCACTGTACAGCGATATCGTAATGGACCATTTCCGCAACCCCCGCAATGTGGGCGTGATTGAAAACGCCGACGGCGTGGGCGAGGTGGGCAACGCCAAGTGCGGCGACATCATGAAAATCTACCTGCGCATTGAAGACGACATCATCACCGATGTGAAGTTTGAGACCTTTGGCTGCGGCTCTGCCATTGCCTCCAGCTCTATGGCCACCGAGATGATCAAGGGCAAGCCCCTGTCCGAGGCGCTGGCCCTCACCAACAAGGCTGTGGCTGAGGCCCTGGACGGCCTGCCCGCCCACAAGCTGCACTGCTCTGTGCTGGCTGAGGAGGCCATTAAGTCCGCTGTGCGGGACTACTACGACAAGCACGGCATCGCCTACGATGTCAAGCAGTTCCCCGACTGCGAGCACTGCGGGCACTGCGACAGCCAGTGCGACTGCCACTGAGGCGGCGCCTGCTGTGGTGCAACACCCCCGGTACCCTGGCCGATGGCCCTGGGCGCCGGGGGTTTGCTGTCTGCCGGGGTATCTCTGCCGGGGTATCTCTGCCGGGGTATGACCGCCGGGGTATGACCGCCGGGGTATGACCGCCGGGGTGTGTCCGCCGGGGTGTGTCCGCCGGGGTATGACCGCCGGGGTGTGTCCGCCGGGTATGACCGCCGGGGTGTGACCGGCGCAGCAGCTGGCTATGCTAAGGGCGGGGGAAATGCAGGTTGCCATTCCCTGCGGGGTGTAGTATAATCTATAAGTTAAGCAAAGGGCGGGGCGCAAGGCCCCGGCAGAGTATGTATATGGGGTGTTTCTATGTCTGAGAAGAGTATCCAGGAGTATCTGCGGGCGGGTAAACGGGCCCATCTGGTGGGCATTGGCGGAGTATCCATGGCCTCGCTGGCGGAGGTGCTGCATGGGGCGGGGGTTCAGGTCACCGGCTCTGACCAGCGGGAGGGGGCCAGCGTGGCCAAGCTGCGCCAGCTGGGGATTTCCGTGGGCATCGGCCACCGGGCGGAGTATGCCCAGGGGGCCGACTGCGTGATTCGCACCGCCGCCGCCCACGACGACAACCCGGAGATTGCCGCCGCCCGGGCGGCGGGCATTCCGGTGTTCGAGCGGGCCCAGGCCTGGGGCTGTCTGATGCAGGGCTACCGCAATGCCCTGTGCATTGCAGGCACCCACGGCAAGACCACCGCCACCTCCATGTGTACCCATGTGTTTATGGCCGCCCAGCTGGACCCCACGGTGATGATTGGGGGCACCCTCCCCCTGCTGGAGGCGGGGCACCGGGTGGGCCAGGGGGACACCATCATCCTGGAGTCCTGCGAATACTGCAACTCCTTCCACGCCTTCTTCCCCACGGTGGCGGTGATTCTCAATGTGGAGGCCGACCACCTGGACTTCTTCAAAGACCTGGAGGATGTGGAGCAGTCCTTCCGCACCTTCGCCCAGCGGGTGCCCGACCACGGGGTGGTGGTGGCCAACTGCGAGGACGCCAACACCATGCACGCCCTGGAGGGGATTGACCGGAGGGTGCTCACCTTCGGGGTGGAGCAGGGCCAGGTACACGCGGAAAACCTGGTGATGGACAGGGGGTATGCCGCCTTTGACGTGGTGTACCAGGGGAGCGTATACGCCCATGTGGCGCTGTCCGTGCCCGGGATGCACAATGTGAAAAATGCCCTGGCCGCCGCCGGGGCCGCCATTGCCCTGGGTGTGCCCGGCTGGGCGGTGGAGCGGGGGCTGGGGGAATTCCATCTGCCTGGCCGGCGCTTTGAGTACAAGGGGGAGTACAACGGGGCCAAGGTGTACGACGACTATTCCCACCACCCCAGTGAGCTGGCGGCCCTGTTCCAAATGGCCCGCTCCCTGGAGTACCGGCGCATTGTGTGCGCCTTCCAGCCCCACACCTACACCCGCACCCACGAGCTGTTCGACGACTTTGTGCAGGTACTGGGGGAGCCGGACGTCACCATTCTGGCGGAGATTTTCGCCGCCCGGGAGGACAACACCCTGGGCATCTCCTCCAATGACCTGGCGCAGCGCATTCCCGGCAGTGTGTACTGCCCCACCCTGGAGGAGGTCACCCGGAAGCTCAGGGAGGTGGCCCAGCCCGGCGACCTGATTGTCACCGTGGGCGCAGGGGACATCTACCGGGCGGGCGAGGCCCTGCTCGCCCCCGTATAACCCAAAGGGAAAAAGCAGACCACCCCTGTGTGGAACCAGAACGGTTTCCACACAGGGGTGGTTTTTTGTGGATGGTTTTCCGGCGGCGCAGGGGCTCAAAAGCGGTTGAGCACCTCCAGCAGGGGGGCGCTGTACCGGTCGGCCTTGGCCTGGCTCACCCCGGACACCTGGAGCAGCTCCGCCTTGGTGCGGGGGTGGCGGAGGGCGATGTTCTGCAGGACGAGGTTGGAGAAGATGACGTAGGGGGGCAGGCCGGATTTGCGGGCCAGCTGGCTGCGCACCTGCTTGAGGGCGTCCAGCAGGGCGTTGTCCGAAGGGGTGGGGAGGGAGGGGCGAGGGGGAGCGGGGGTGATGGGCTGCCGCTCCCACCGCAGCAGCTTTGCGCCGGAAAAGAGCACTGGGCGGGCGGCGTGGTCCAGCAGCAGCGTGGCGGGGCGGCCGGGGCCGTGGCGCAGGCAGTGCTCCTCCACCAGCAGCGCCAGGGAGGCCTCCAGGTCTTTGGCCTGTGCCTGGGGGAGAATGCCGAAGGTGGACAGCCTGTCCAGCCCCAGGCGGGTCATCTCCCCGCCGGGTATGCCCTGCACCATCTGCACCACCTGGGGGACGGTGAGCCCCGCCGGGTGGAGCCGCTGGCCACGGGCCACGGCGGAGAGGAGCTTTTGGGCCTCCACCGTCCAGTCCACCTGCACCCGGCGGCTGCCGCAGTTGCCGCAGTTGCCGCAGTGCTGGGGGGCCTGCTCCCCAAAATAGCCCAGCAGCTGGCTGCGCAGACAGCCCTCGGACTTGCAGTAGCCCACCATGGCCTGCAGCCGCTGTAGGTCCTGGCGCTGGACGCGCTCCTGCTCCTCCTCGGTGAGGGCCTGGTTGTCCGAGGGCAGCTCCAGCAGGAAGCGGGCCATTTGCACATCGGCGGGGGAGAAGAGGAGGATGCACTGGGCGCTGGAGCCGTCCCGCCCTGCCCGCCCCGCCTCCTGATAGTAGCTCTCCAGGTTTTTGGGCATATTGTAGTGGATGACAAAGCTCACATTGGACTTGTCAATGCCCATGCCAAAGGCATTGGTGGCCACCATCACCGGGGCCCGGTCGCAGACAAAGAGGTCCTGGTTGAGCCGGCGCTCCTCGTCGGGCAGACCGGCGTGGTAGCGGGCGGCGGGCACCCCGCTGTGGAGGAGCATGGCCCACACCTCCTCCACCTGCTTGCGGGTGGAGCAGTACACCACGCCGCTCTGCTGGGGGTGGCGGGCCAGGAAGGTGCGCAGCCAGGCGTTCTTGTCACGGGGCTCCACCACATCAAAAAACAGGTTGGGACGGTCAAACCCGGTGGTGAGGCACACCGGGTCTTGCAGCTGGAGCAGGTGGGCGATGTCCCGTTTGACCTGCCGGGTGGCGGTGGCGGTGAAGGCGCCCACGGGGGGACGCCTGGGCAGGGCGGACAAAAACTCCGGGATACCCAGGTAGCTGGGGCGGAAATCCTGCCCCCACTGGGACACGCAGTGGGCCTCGTCCACCGCCACCAGGGAGAGGGGCGTCTGGGCGGCCAGGCGGAGGAAGGCCCCGGTGGTCAGCCGCTCGGGGGCCACGTAGAGCAGGCGGTATGCGCCCTGGTGGGCACGGCGCAGCACCTGCCGGTATTCCTCCTGGGAGAGGGTGGAGTTGAGGCAGGCGGCGGGGATGCCCGCCTGCTCCAGGGCGGCCACCTGGTCCTTCATCAGGGAGATGAGGGGGGAAATCACAATGCACATACCGGGCAGCAGGAGGGCGGGGAGCTGATAGCACACCGACTTTCCCGCCCCGGTGGGCATGACCCCCAGCACGTCCCGTCCGGCGCACAGAGCGTCAATCAGCTTGCGCTGACCGGGGCGGAAGGTGCTGTGGCCAAAGTGGCGCTTGAGCAGGGTGTGGGGCATATCCAAGGGGCATATTCCTTTCTTGTGCTGGGTGGAATGGTATCTCTATTATACACAGAGCTGGTGGGGAATGCAACGGGACTCATGATAGGAAATATACAAAAACCTCTTGACAAGCGGGGGAAGAGGCTCTAGGATAGACTTGTAAGAAATGGCGATGGACGGACTAGAAAGTGAGGAGGACCTCATGGCCAATCAGGAGAATTATTACCGGGAGGCACTCAAGCAGGGGCAGCGTGAATTTCGCGCCTGCACCGGCAAGGGCGCCTATCCCTACCTGCCTGCGCTGGGCGAGTTTCTCACCAGCGACCAGATGACGGACACCATGGAGCTGGGCACCGTGCTGGTGCCGCTGGCCCATGTGGTGGGCACCCGTCTGGAGGGGCGTACCAAGGCCTTTGCCCGCAACTTCATGCCCCTGATGGGGGAGGAGACGGAGTTTGCCACCAAGTGGAACAACCTGTGCCGTGTCCACCTGGAGGAGGGCATCCGTGACCCGGTGAAGGTGTGGGAGTATATGAACCGCTTTTATGTGGAGGAGGGCAACAAGCGGGTGAGCGTGCTCAAGTTCTTTGGCGCGCCCAACATCTACGCCCAGGTCACCCGCATTCTCCCCCGGCGCAACGGCAGCCGAGAGGTGGAGCTGTACTACGAGTTTGTGGACTTCTACCAGTACAGCCAAATCAGCTTTGTGGAGCTGTCCAGACCGGGGGGATACGTCCAGCTGCAAAATCTGGTGGGCAAGGGGCCAAAGGAGAAGTGGACGGCGGAGGAGCGCAGCCGGTTTACCACCGCCTTTTACTACTTTGAGCAGGCCTACCAGGCCAGCGGCGGCGACCAGCTGTCCACCACGGTGGGGGATGCCCTGCTGGCCTATCTGCGCATCTACGGCTATGGCAGCCTGCGGGGCAAGACGGAGGGGCAGATTCGGGACCAGGTGAGCCGGGTGTGGGAGGAAATCACCCTGCAGGAGGAGCGCTCCCCCATCGATGTGAAGCTGGACCGGCCTGAGCCGGAGGAAAAGCGCAATGTGAGCATCCTCAGCCGGGTGTTTTCCGGCGGGAGGGGGGAGGACAAGCCCCTGCGGGCGGCCTTCCTCAACGACCGCACCCCGGAGACCTCCGATTGGACCTATGGGCACGAGCGGGGGCGCATCCACCTGGAGCGCCGCTTCGGGGGGAAGGTGATCACCACCGCCTACCACAACGCCCTGGAGGGGGACCCCCTGGAGGTCATCGAGCGGGCGGTGGAGGAGGGCAACCGGGTGATTTTCACCACCTCCCCCCGTCTGCTCAGCGCCAGCCTGCGGGGGGCGGTGGATCACCCGGAGGTGACCATCCTCAACTGCTCCCTCAACACCTCCCACCGCTATATCCGCACCTACTACGCCCGGATGTATGAGGTGAAGTTCATCAGCGGGGCCATTGCGGGGGCCTTGGCGGGGGCTGACCCGGTGGGCTATCTGTGCGACTACCCCATCTACGGGCAGGTGGCGGGCATCAATGCCTTCGCCCTGGGGGTGCAGCTGACCAACCCCAGAACCAGGGTCTTTCTCGACTGGTCGTCGGTGGGGGGCGCAAAGGAGGCCACCCAGCGGCTGCTCAGCCAGGGCATCCGCCTCATTTCCGCCCAGGACCAATCCCGCCGCACGGTGCTCGACCGCCACTTCGGCCTCTCCCTCATCAATGAGGACGGCAGCCAGGTCAACCTGGCCCGGCCGGTGTGGCAGTGGGGGGTGTACTATGGGGCCCTGCTCAACCACATTCAGGAGCGCTCCTTCCACCGGGCGTACGCCGCCAGCCGCAAGGCCCTCAACTACTATTGGGGCATGGCGGAAGGGGTGGTGGATTTGCGCTGCTCCTTCACCCTGCCCGACAGCACCCGCCGCCTGGCCCGTATGCTGCGGGACAGCGTGTGCAACCGCAGCTGCGTGCCCTTCCGCGGCCCGCTGTATGACCAGAGCGGTCAGCAGCGCCTGGGCGAGGGGGAGACGCTGGACACCCAGGCCATCATCAACATGGATTGGCTGGTGGAAAATGTGGTGGGCGGCCTGCCCCGGTATGATGAATTGACCGAGGTGGGCAAGGCCACGGTGGGCGTCGTGGGGGTCAAAGGCCCCCAGGCTATCCCTTAAACCAAATGAGAGAGAAGCCGGGAGCGTGTGAAGTATGAGATTGTTGCTGGTATCTGACCAACCGTCCCCCTATTACTACGACCACTATCAGCCGGGCAGGCTGGACGAGTTTGACCTGATTTTGGCCGGGGGTGACCTGAAACGGGAGTATCTGGAGTTTTTGGCCACCCTGGCCCACTGCCCGGTGGTGTATGTCCGGGGCAACCACGACGACGGGCTGCTGGAGCATCCGCCGGGGGGGTGCATCTGCGCCGAGGACCGGATTGTGGAGTGCTGCGGCATCCGCATTCTAGGGCTGGGCGGTTCCTTCCGATACCGGCCGGGGGAGAATATGTACACCGAGGGGGAGATGAAGCGGCGCATTCTCAAGCTCACCCCTGCCCTCTGGAGCCACCGGGGGTTTGACATCCTCCTCACCCACGCCCCCGCCCGCCACATCAACGATATGGAGGGGCTGTGCCACCAGGGCTTTTCCTGCTTTGTGGATTTGCTGGACAAGTACCGCCCCAGGTACTTTGTCCACGGCCATGTGCATATGAACTACGGGGCCAATGTGCCCCGCCGCACCACCCGGGGGAGCACCACCATCGTCAACGCCTACAACCACTATGCCATGAATTACTGACCCCGGGTAGGGGGTATCATGTCGGGCGGGCATATTCCCCTGCGAGAACAGGAGCACCACCATTGAAACCCATTGAAAGAGAGGAATTTCCTATGAAAAAGCACCGTATGTTCCTTGCTTTGGCTGTTTCCTCCGCAATGCTCTTCACTTCCCTTGCGATTTCAGCCAATGCAACCAGACCGGCGGCGGACGCTGGCGCAGAAGCTGGGTCTGGGGCGGCGGGCTGCGTCACCGCAGACCTCCCCACGGCCACCGGCGGCCTGCCCGGCGTGGACACCCACTCTGCCCAGCAGATTGCGGACAATCCCACCCCGGAGGGGTCCCCGGCGGTGGACGGCGCAGGGCTGGCGGCGCACCTGAGCATGACGGCCTGGGCCGATGTGTCCGGCAATGTGGAGCTGACCATCTCCAATCAGTCCTCTGTGGAGGTTGAGATGGGGGAGGCCTTCTCCCTCCAGGTGTCCCAGGGGGAGGGATGGGCGGAGGTTCCCATGTCCCTGGCCTATACCGACCTGATGATTGTACTGGCTCCGGGGGAGAGCCGTACCTTCTGCTATCAGATTGGCAGCGCCGTCACCCTCCAGCCTGAGCTGACCTACCAAATCACAAAGACGGCTGCCGCCGGACAGACCGAGGTGACCCTGACAGCACCTCTGGAGCTCCGGTGAGCAGGCCCCACGGCGCACAATACACAGGCACAGAGGCACCCAGGGTATGGGTGCCTCTGTTTTCTCCAAAGCCCCCCGGCGGCGTGGGGACGGACGGTGAAAGTACACCACCGGAAACCGCTGGGGGAGGGCTGTTTTTGGCGGTTTCTGAAAATGTCCCGGCGGCACAGCCCAGCCCCTCGCCGTCCCCGCAATGGATTCTTGACAGGGGGAGAGGGAACAGGGTATACTACATCCACAAAAGGAGAAAAAGGAGCGGTTTGGATGGTAAAACTGGCAATTCTGGGCGCTGGGCGCATTGCAAGGGCAATGGCGGACACCCTGCGCCAGATGGGGCAGGCGGGGGACAGGCGTGTGGAGCTGTATGCGGTGGCCGCCAGGGACGGGGCACGGGCGGAGGCCTTTGCCCGGGAGTATGGCATTGCGAAGGCCTACGGCTCCTATGAGGAGATGCTCAGCGACCCGGAGGTGCAGCTGGTGTACATCGCCACCCCCCATTCCCACCACTATGCCCATGGAATGCTCTGCGTGGAGCACGGCAAGCACGTGCTGTGTGAGAAGGCGTTCACGGTGAATGCCCGCCAGGCAGAGCGGCTGCTCCAGGCGGGACGGGAGCGGGGGCTGCTGGTGACGGAGGCCATCTGGAACCGGTACCAGCCCATGAGCCGGATGATTCGGGAGGCGGTGGCGTCGGGCATCATTGGGGAGCCACGGATGATTGTGGCCAACCTGTGCTGTCCCACCACCCAGAAGGCCCGTATCCTCGACCCGGCGCTGGCAGGCGGGGCACTGCTGGATGTGGGGGTGTACGCACTGAATTTTGCCGAGATGGTGTTTGGCTGGGCAGATGGCGTCCAGGCCAGCTGTGTCTGGTCAGACACGGGGGTGGATTTGGCCGACAGCATCACCCTCACCTGGAAGGACGGGCGTGTGGCCATGCTCCAGGCCAGTGCAGAGGTGGTGTCCGACCGGAGCGGCAGCGTGTGCGGCACCCACGGGTATCTGGTGGTGGAGAACCTCAACAATCCCCAGGTGCTGCGCATTTATAATGAGGAGCACCAGCTGGTGGAGGAGCGGCACTGCCCGCCCCAGTTCACCGGGTACGAATATGAGGTGCTGGAGGCGGCCTCCTGCATTGAGCAGGGACTGACCCAGTGCCCCTCCATGCCCCACCGGGAGACAGTGCATATCATGGAGCTGATGGACCATATCCGCGCCCAGTGGGGGCTGCATTATCCGAATGAAGAAGCGTCCGAGCCGTCGTGAGCAGGCTGGATGGAGCGAAGTGAGGAATAAAACCCAGGGGGGCGCAGCCACCCGGTTTTGTTCCGAATCGGAGTGAAGCCAGCCGTTGCGAACAGGCGAGGCGTGACAACGAGGAAGTGCGAAGCCCCCGGAGTAGCTCGGATGGACTGGAGCGAAGGGCAAAGCCCAGGGCGGGCAACGCCCGGCCGGGTTTGCCCTGAGTCGGAGGGAAGCCGAGCGTACACGGAGGGAGGCGTAGCATGACAATGAAGAAGTGCGAAGCCCCCGGAGTAGCTCGGATGGACTGGAGCGAAGGGCAAAGCCCAGGGCGGGCAACGCCCGGCCGGG
>CALXDR010000029.1 GCA_944387115.1 uncultured Oscillospiraceae bacterium | reverse complement strand
AGCCAGCCGTCGCGAACAGGCGAGGCGTGACAACATAGAAGCGCCGAGCCGTCGTGAGCAGGCTGGATGGAGCGAAGTGAGGGATAGGCATAAGACAGGCATAGCCTGCCATGCCTGTCCCGAATCGGAGGGAAGCCAGCCGTCGCGAACAGGCGAGGCGTGACAACATAGAAGCGCCGAGCCCCCGGAGCAGCTTGACTGGACTGCAGCGAGGAATAAATTCCAGGACGGGCAACGCCCGGCCGAATTTGTTCCGAGTCGGAGGGAAGTCAAGCGTGGCGGAGGGGAGCGAAGCGTGACAAGGAAGAAGCGCCGACCCATCTCCCCAAAACCCCAAGGACTTTTGTGAGGGGAATGCAGGGAAAACAGGGGTTGATTCCTTCAGAATTGTACCCCATTTCCCCTGAGCTGCGTGTTTCCCTGCGTGAATCTCCCCGGAAAACAGGGGATAAGATTTAGCTTTACCGCCTGCGAACAGGCGCAGCACGACCAAAAGCCGGCAGTCACACTGGGGCGCTGAAGAGGCGCCCGATTTGCCCCACATAGGTTAGCTAGAACTAACCCAAGAGAAGGAGGAAACAGAATGGCAAACATCACATTGGCCCTTGCCGGAAACCCCAACTGCGGCAAGACCACCATGTTCAACGCCCTGACAGGAGCCAACCAGCGGGTGGGCAACTGGCCCGGTGTCACGGTGGAGAAGAAGGAAGGGCACTGGAAGGGGGATGGCCAGGTGGTCATCACCGACCTGCCCGGTATCTACTCCCTGTCCCCCTACACCCTGGAAGAGGTGGTGGCCCGAGAGTATCTGGTGGGGGAGCGCCCCGACGGCATTTTGAACATTGTAGATGCCACCAACCTGGAGCGCAACCTCTACCTCACTACCCAGCTGATGGAGATGGGCATTCCCGTGGTCATTGCGCTGAACATGATGGATTTGGTGCGCAAGAACGGCGACCGCATTGACACCGCCAAGCTCTCCAAGTCCCTGGGCTGCCCGGTGGTGGAGGTGTCCGCCCTCAAGGGGGAGGGCCTGGAGGAGCTGATGGGGACGGCCAAGGACGCTGTGGAGCGCAAGCAGGTGCCCCATGCCCTCACCTTTGCCCAGGGCGTGGAGCAGGCGCTGTCCCAGGTGGGGCAGCAGGCCGGCGTGCTCCCCCATGGGATGGAGCGCTGGTATGCGGTGAAGCTGTTCGAGCGGGATGAGAAGGCGCAGCAGTCCCTGAGCCTCTCCCAGACCCGGAAGGATGGGATTGAGCAGGTGGTGAGCGCCTGTGAAGAGCAGTTGGACGATGATGCCGAGTCCATCATCACCAACGAGCGCTACGAGCAGATTGCCGCCATGGTGTCCCGCAGCGTGAAGCGTCAGCGGGCGGGACTGACCACCTCGGACAAAATTGACCGCATTGTGACCAACCGCATTTTGGCGCTGCCCATCTTTGTGGCAGTGATGGCCCTGGTGTACGCCCTGGCTATGGGCAGCTGGGACATCTCCATTGGCACCGCCGCCACCGACTGGGCCAACGATGTGCTCTTCGGGGAGTGGGTGCCCGGGTTCTTTGACAGCCTGCTGCTCAACGCCGCCGGGGAGCCTGTGGTGCCCCAGTGGCTGTACGGCCTCGTCCAGGATGGTATTGTAGCCGGTGTGGGCGCAGTGCTGGGCTTTGTCCCCCAGATGCTGGTGCTCTTCCTCCTGCTCACCATTTTGGAGGATGTGGGCTACATGGCCCGTGTGGCCTTTATCATGGACCGGATTTTCCGCCGCTTTGGTCTGTCCGGCAAGTCCTTCATCCCCATGCTGGTGGCCACGGGCTGCGGTGTGCCTGGGATTATGGCCTCCCGCACCATTGAGCAGGAGCGGGACCGCCGCATGACCATCATGACCACCGGCTTCATCCCCTGTGGGGCCAAGATGCCCATTGTAGCGCTGTTTGCCGGTGCGGTATTTGGCGGCTCCTGGCTGGTGGCCACCTCCGCCTATTTCATCGGCGTGGCGGCGGTGATCCTCTCCGGGGTGATGCTCAAGAAGCTGCGTGCCTTTGCCGGGGAGCCTGCCCCCTTTGTCATGGAGCTGCCCGCCTACCACGCCCCTGCTGTGGGCAACGTCCTGCGCTCCACCTGGGAGCGGGGCTGGTCCTTCATCAAGCGGGCGGGCACGGTGATTCTCCTCTCCTCCATTGTGCTCTGGTTCCTCCAGAGCTTCGGCATCACTGAGGGTGGTCTGGCGATGGTGGAGGACAACAACACCTCTTTGCTGGCGGCGCTGGGCAACGCCATTGCCTGGCTGTTCTACCCCCTGGGCTGGATGGGGGATATGGCCTGGAAGGCCGCTGTGGCTACCATCACGGGGCTGATTGCCAAGGAGGAAGTGGTGATGACCTTCGGCGTGCTCTATCAGTATGCCGGAGAGCTCAGTGAGGACGGGCAGGAGATTTGGGCCATGGTGAGCGCAGACTTCAACGGCGTTGCCGCCTACTCCTTCATGATTTTCAACCTGCTGTGCGCTCCCTGCTTTGCCGCCATGGGCGCCATCCGGCGGGAGATGAACAACGGCAAGTGGACTGCCGCCGCCATTGGCTATATGTGCGCCTTTGCCTATGCAATCTCCCTCATGGTCTACCAGCTTGGCGGACTGATTGCCGGGGTCACCTCCTTCAGCGTGTGGACTGTGGCGGCCCTGGTGGTGTTGGCGGGTATGCTCTATCTGCTCTTCCGTCCCAACCGCTGCGGGGAGGGTGAGCGCCTGCGGGCGGCGCACTCTGCCCGGGTATCATAACAGCAAAGGAGGCGGCTTTATGGAGACGTTTGTGGTACTGGCTGTGCTGGCCCTGGTGGTGGGGCTGGCCATCCGCTCCCTGGTGAAGGACCGCAAGCAGGGGGGCGGATGTGACGGCGATTGCAGTCACTGCAAGGGCTGCCACTAAATCCAATTCCATGATGGACAGCGCCCCGCAGACCTGTATTGGGTCTGCGGGGCGCTGTGGCATACCGGGCAGGGGCGGGAAATTTGGGCATTGTTGCAGGCAGACAACTGTGCTACACTGGAAAAAACAAGGCCCGGCAGGCGGCGGCGCTGCTGCGGGGACAACATCTTCTAAATAGAAAGAGATAGGGAAGTGAAGGGGTATGGAGAAGGGGAAAAGCCTTTGGATTGCCGTGGCATCGGTGGCAGTGGGGATGATTTTGGGGTTGATATGGCTGCTCAGCCGCACACCGGGGCAGGAAGGGGGCACGGTGACGGAGCCGGAGGAGCAGATACCGGGCAACGCCTATTCTGCCCAGGCCTTTCAGGTGGTGGATGGCTTTTTAACCTACCAGGAGGGGCACAGCGCCATTGGGGTGGATGTGTCCAGCTACCAGGGGGAGATTGACTGGCAGCAGGTAGCGGATGCCGGGGTGGAATTTGCCATTGTCCGGGTGGGACTGCGGGGGTACACCCAGGGCGGCCTGATGGAGGACAACAACTATGTGAAAAATCTGGAGGGTGCTCTGGCGGCAGGGCTGGACGTGGGGGTGTACATCTTCTCCCAGGCCGTCACCACCCAGGAGGCGGTGGAGGAGGCGGAGTTTCTCCTGGAGCGGATTGCCGGGTATTCCATCACCTATCCGGTGGTGTACGACTGGGAGGAGCAGCAGGCGGAGGGATCCCGCACCGCCGGACTACCGGGGAGCGTGCAGACGGACTGTGCCGCCGCCTTTTGTGAGCGGATTGCACAGGCGGGGTATCAGCCCATGGTGTATTTCAGTCCCACCAAGGCCTATGAAGAGCTGGAGCTGGAGCGGCTGACCGACTGGCCCTTCTGGCTGGCCCACTACACCCAGGACTGGCAGGCCACCACCTTCCGCTACCATTTCGCCATGTGGCAGTACACCGACCAGGGGCAGGTTTCGGGGATTCCGGGGGCGGTGGACCTGAATCTCTGCCTGAAAGACTTCTCCGCAGGAGAGGAGGGGTGAACCTGGCTGAGTGCGGGGGTGGGCCAGGGGGGCTTCTCCATTGGTAAAGTTGACAAAAAACACCGGGCGTAAATCTAGCACACTGCTGAAAATGTACAGCGCCGGCAAAAAGAACTTGTATTTCCCACCGGCTCTGTGTACTACCTGAACTTCAAGCCCGAGCAGGATAAGGATTGGCAGGCTCTGGCCCAGGCCTACACCGCCGAGACCGGCGTGCCTGTCACCGTGGTCACCGCCGCTTCCGGCAACTACGAAACCACCCTCACCAGCGAGATTTCCAAGAGCAATCCCCCCACCCTCTTCCAGGTCAACGGCCCCGTGGGTCTTGAAAACTGGAAGGATTACTGCTACGACTTCACCGGCACCGAGATTTTGGGTGAGCTGACCAGCGACAACTACGCCCTCAAGGACGGGGACGCCGTGCTGGGCATTGCCTATGTGGTGGAGTCCTATGGCCTGATTGTCAATAAGACGCTGCTCCAGAAGGCCGGCTATACCGTGGAGGACATCCAGTCCTTTGCCGATTTGAAGAAGGTGGCGGAGGACATCACCGCCCGCAAGGCTGAGCTGGGCTTTGCCGCCTTTACCTCCGCAGGTATGGACGGCTCCTCCGACTGGCGCTTCAAGACCCACCTGGCCAATCTGCCCATCTACTTTGAGTATCAGGCGGACAACATCGGCACCACCAAGGCCATCAAGGGCACCTATCTGGACAACTACAAGGCCATCTTCGACCTGTACATCAACAACTCCACCTGCGAGCCCTCTGCGCTGGCCGGTAAGACCGGCGACGACAGCCGCAATGAGTTCCTGGCCGGTGAGGCTGTGTTCTATCAAAACGGTTCTTGGGAGTACTCTCAGCTGACGGGGGAGAACGCCTTCACCGACGAGGATTTGGCCATGATTCCCATCTACATTGGAGTGGGCGACGAGGCCAAGCAGGGCCTGTGCACCGGCACTGAGAACTACTGGTGCATCAACAAGGACGCCAAGCCCGAGGACATCCAGGCCACGCTGGACTTTATCACCTGGTGCGTGACCTCCGAGACGGGCACCAAGGCAATGGCTGAGGATATGGGCTTCGTCATCCCCTTCAAGAATGCCCAGGAGTCTGAGAACCTGTTCGTCCGTCAGGATGCCGAGTACCTGGCTGCCGGCAAGGTGCCCGTGTCCTGGAACTTCCCCACCATGCCCTCTGAGAACTGGAAGAACGAGCTGGGCTCCGCCCTGACCTCCTACGCCGCCGGCATGGGCAGCTGGGATGATGTGGTCAAGGCCTTTGTGGACGGTTGGGCCAGCGAGTACGCCCTGCTGGGCTGATTGCCCCAAACCATAGCCATAGGCAGTACACCAACGGGGTGGGCGCTTCCGCCCACCCCGTTGACAATATTTCTCCCGTTGAGGGATAGAGAAGCGAGGAGGAACCCATGGAAAAAACCATCAAAAAGTCGTGGCCCACCTTTGCAGCCTTTGTTGTGGGATTCCTGTGGCCCTTTGTACAGGGGCTGTACCTGTCCTTCTGCAAGTTCACCACTGTGGACAAAGTCGAGTTTAACGGGTTTGACAACTACATCTACGCATTGACAGACGGGGAGTTTCTGCACGCCTTCTGGTTTACCGCACTGTTTACAGTGGTGTCCACGGTGCTCATCAACGTGCTGGCCTTTGCCATTGCCATGGCCCTCACCCGGGGGATAAAGGGCACCAATCTGTTCCGGTCGGTGTTCTTTATGCCCAACCTCATTGGCGGCATTGTGCTGGGCTACATCTGGAACATCCTGCTCAACTGCGTGCTCACCCTGCTGGGGCAGCCCCTGATGTCCCTGAGCGCCCCCTACGGCTTCCTCGGCCTGATCATCCTCATGTGCTGGCAGCAGATTGGCTACATGATGATTATCTACATCGCCGGACTGCAATCCATCCCCAATGACTATCTGGAGGCGGCCCGCATCGATGGGGCCAGCGAGCGGCAGATTCTGTGGCGCATCAAGATTCCCAACGTGATGCCCTCCATCACCATCTGTCTCTTCCTCTCCCTCACCAACGGCTTCAAGCTGTTCGACCAGAACCTGGCCCTCACCAATGGCGACCCCCGGCACCTGACCGAGATGCTGGCGCTGAACATCTACAACACCTTCTACGGCCGCTCCGGCGCAGTGTGGAAGGGCTACGGCCAGGCTAAGGCGGTGCTGTTCTGCATTTTGGTCATTGTGATTTCCCTTGTCCAGCTCAAGGCCACTCGTTCCAAGGAGGTACAGCAGTGATGAATACCAGACAGTCTGTCCGTAATCGGATTACCACGGTGGTGCTGGCAATCCTCAGCATTGCCTGGGTGTACCCGATTGTCATGATTTTGTTCAACTCCTTGAAAAAGGAGAACGCCATCAGCACCGACTCCGCCTTTGAGCTGCCCCTGGGGGACGCCTGGGCAGGGCTTGAAAACTTCCAGGACGCCATTTTGAATCAGGGTTTCCTCACCGCATTGTGGTACAGTATTGTGATTACCCTCTCCTCTGTGGTGCTCATTTTGGTGTGCTGCTCCATGTGCGCCTGGTTTATCACCCGTGTGAAGGCCTGGTACGCCAAGGCGCTGTACTTCCTCTTCGTCTTTTCCATGGTGGTGCCCTTCCAGATGGTGATGTTCACCCTCTCCTCCACCGCCAACAAGCTGCACCTGGATAACCCCTACACCATCTGCATCATCTACCTGGGCTTTGGCGCAGGTCTGGCGGTGTTTATGTTCTGCGGGTTTATGAAGTCGGTGCCCATCGAGGTGGAGGAGGCGGCAATGATTGACGGCTGCGGCCCGGTGCGCACCTTCTTCTGTGTGGTGCTCCCCATCCTCAAGCCCACGCTGATTTCCGTGGGCATTCTGGAGACTATGTGGCTGTGGAACGACTACCTGCTGCCCTACCTGGTTATGGACCGCACCAAGGGCTATATGACCATTCCCATCCTCATTCAGTACTTCCGAGGCAGCTATGGCCGTGTGGAGATGGGCCCCATGATGGCCAGCATCATGCTCAACATCATCCCCATCATCATTGTCTATCTGGTGTGCCAGAAGCACATCATCAAGGGTGTGGCCGCCGGTGCCGTCAAGGGCTAAGGCGCACACTGCAGCCATGAGGGGGAAGGAACATTGACCATCAAAGACATTGCCCGCCTGTCCGGAGTAGGGGTGGCCACCGTGTCCCGTGTGCTCAACAACTACCCGGATGTGAGTCCCGCCACACGCAAAAAGGTGCTGGCAGTGGTGGAGGCCTGCCACTTCCAGCCCAACAGCAATGCCCGCCGCCTCAAGCAGCAGGGGGGGCGGCGGGTGGCCGTTGTGGTCAAGGGCGCACAGAATATGCTCTTTGCAGGTATGGTGGAGCAGGTGCAGCTGCGCTTCCAGGACCAGGGCATTGATGTGGCGGTGTATTACCTGGATGAGGATGCCAGTGAAGCGGCCTTTGCTGTGCAGATGTGCCGGGAATACAAGCCCTCCGCCATTCTCTTTCTAGGGGGCGACCTGGAGTCTTTTGCGGAGAACTTCCCCGATATTTCGGTTCCGGCGGTGCTGCTCACTGCCGGCGCCCGGGCGCTGGGCTTTGACAACCTGTCCAGCGTGTCCACCGACGATGCCGCAGCGGCGGAGCAGGCCGTGGCCTATCTCATCCGCCGCGGCC
The DNA here is from genome assembly GCA_944387115.1 of uncultured Oscillospiraceae bacterium. GTDB lineage: Bacteria > Bacillota > Clostridia > Oscillospirales > Oscillospiraceae > Enterenecus. Next base: position 14,389 of record CALXDR010000029.1, on the reverse strand, counting down.
ACCGGCGCATTGGCATATTGGGGGGCAACTGGTCTGCCTCCCAAATCAGCTACCAGCGTATTTTGGGCTGCCGCCGCAGCTTTGAGGCCCACGGCCTGCCCTTTGACGAGGGGCAGTGCGAGCCCTGCCGCTATGCCATGGCGGACGCCTATGCCGCAACCGGGCGGCTGCTGGAGCGCAACCCCGATTTAACGGCCATTTTCGCACTGTCTGACATGATGGCCATTGGGGCCATTCGTGCGTTGCGGGACCGGGGGCTGCGGGTGCCGGAGGATGTGTCCGTCATGGGGTTTGACGGGCTGGCCATTGGACAGTTCTCCGTGCCCCGGCTGACCACGGTGAAGCAGGATACCGGCCTGATTGCCCAGCGGGGGGCGGATATTCTGCTGGAGCGGATGGAGCGGACCCTTCCCCCGGTGTGGGAGACCGCCCCCTTTCAGCTGCTGGAAGGGGAGAGTGTGTCCACCTGCCCCGCCCCCTGATGCAGGCCCTTGTTGATTGAGAAGAAAGGAAGTGATTTGGATGCGACGAGCCGGGATACTCATGCCTGTATTCTCCCTGCCCTCCCCCTATGGCGTGGGGACGCTGGGTGCGGCTGCCCGGGAGTTCATCCTGTTTTTGGAGCAGGCGGGCCAGAGCTGCTGGCAGACGCTCCCTCTTGGACCCACTGGCTATGGGGACTCCCCCTATCAGTCCTACTCCTCCTATGCAGGCAACCACTACCTGATAGATCTGGATGAGCTGGCGAGCCAGGGGCTGCTCCTGCCGGAGGAGTACCGGAACATCCAGTGGAGCACCCGTGAGGGACAGGTGGACTATGGAAAGCTCTATGCCCACAAGACCCAGGTGCTGCGCCTGGCGGTGACACGGCTTTTGGCGCAGCATCGTCAGGCGGTGGAGGAATTTTGCCAGCGGCACCACACCTGGCTGGAGGAGTATGCCCTGTTCATGGCCCTCAAGGAGGAGCAGGGCGGCGCGCCCTGGAGTATGTGGCCCGAGCCGCTGCGCCTGCGCCAGCCCCAGGCCCTGGACCAGGCCCGTCAGCGGCTATGGGAGGAAGTGGACTTCTGGCGGGGGGTGCAGTACCTGTTCTTCCGCCAGTGGGAGCAGGTGAAGGCCTTTGCCCACGCCCATGGGGTGTCCATCATTGGGGATTTGCCCATCTATGTTTCTCTGGACTCGGCGGATGTGTGGTCTGCCCCTGGGCAGTTCCAGCTGGATGAGAATCTGGTGCCCACTGAGGTGGCAGGCTGTCCGCCCGATGGATTTTCCGCCAGGGGACAGTTGTGGGGCAACCCCCTGTTCCGCTGGGAGGAGATGGCGCAGGACGGATACCGGTGGTGGGTGGAGCGCATTGCCTTCCAGTTCCAGCTGTACGATGTGCTGCGCATTGACCATTTCCGTGGCTTTGACCAGTACTATGCCATTCCCTACGGCTCCAAGGATGCCCGGGGGGGCAAGTGGCGGCCCGGCCCCGGTCTGGCGCTGTTCCAGGCGGTGGAGCAGGCCATTGGGAAACGGGAGATTATCGCCGAGGACCTGGGCTTTTTGTCCGACTCGGTGCGCCAACTGGTGAAGGACACCGGATTTCCAGGGATGAAGGTGCTGGAGCTGGCCTTTGACAGCCGGGATGACTCCGGCTGGGACTACCTGCCCCATCGGTGTACCCCCAACAGCGTGATGTACACAGGCACCCACGACAACAGCACCATCCTGGGCTGGCGGGACACCGCCCCCGAGGAGGATGTGGCGCTGGCCCAGCGCTACTTTTTCCTCAATGAGGAGGAGGGGTGGCACTGGGGCATGATGCGGGGGGCCTGGAGCAGCGTGTCCGACCTGGCGGTGATGCAGATGCAGGATGTGCTGGGACTGGGAGACGAGGCCCGCATCAACACCCCATCCACCCTGGGGGAGAATTGGCAGTGGCGTGCCTGGCCCGGGTGCTTCACCCCGGCTCTGGCCCAGCGCCTGCGCCAGGCCATGGCGCTGTACGGGCGGCTGCCCTGTTCCGGGGCATAACAGAACGCCAGGGCTTCTCCAATCTGGGACAGGTCTGGCGGGTCAACAATACAGTGCCTGTTTTGACGCATACCCCCACCCAGGAGCTGCCCGGAGGGAGAAGGCGGTGTACGGCGTCTGAAGGGAGCGGGTTTTGCACTCCCTTCAGACGCCGTTTTTTGTCCATGACTGCTCTGTTGCAGGTGCGGGCGGCGGGGGTGAGGCGTGGCTGTGCTCGGTGCTGCGGCGGGGTGAAAACTGGAAGCAGGCGGAAGAGCTGTCATGGGGCACCCTGTTGAAAGAAGGAAGTGTGTGTCCCCTGTGTACAAGAGGGTGCAAAATCCATAAAAACTGTCCATAGCTCCTGTGAAAAAAGAGGATTGCAGTGGCGGGATACAACTGTTATAATGAGGCACAATCATTTTGCGTAACCTGCGGCCCAGTGTCGTGAGATAGATCGGAGCGGATTCAATGACCGGCAAATCAAACAAAATGCAGCGCCGTGCCCAGGGCTTTGCCGCCCTGGTGGCAGGGATACTGGTGGGCGTGATTGCGCTGTGCTACCTCAGCCTGCACAATCTCCGCATCACCGTGGACGAGGAGCAGGAGAGCTATCTGGTGGACTTGGCAAACAGCCTGGAGAGCACCCTGGACAACCAGATTAAAAGCGGCCTGGACACCCTGTCGGCCATGGCAATCACCATTGTGCGCGATCATGAGCGGGGCGGGGTGGATTTGACATTCCTCCAGGAGCGTGTATCTCTGCTGAACTTTGTCCACGTAGAGGTGATGAACGCCCAGGGCCTTGCCATGCGGCCGGACAACAGCACCTACAGCTACCAGGATAACCCTGCCGTGATGCAGGTGCTCCGTGGGGAGCGGGTGGTCACCCGGCCCGGCCCCGATCATATCTCACGGGGCGGCTCCCGCAAAAGCGTGCTGCTGGGCGTGCCCATCTGGAAGGACGGCAAGGTGGTGGGCGGTCTGCTGGCCTGCACCGGTGAGAACTGGTCGGATGAGCTGGTGAGCCAGAATTACTTCGGCGGGGACATCTACTACCATGTGATGGAGGCGGATGGAGATTACCTGCTGTCCTCCAACCAGGCGTATCTGGAGGCCCTGGCAGAGGCGGAGGGGGTGAGCACCCTCTCGGTGGGCAACAACCTCTTCGGGGATTTGGAGAACTACGGCACGCTGGGGGAGGACAACGACAGCACTGCCCTGCGCCAGGCTGTGCGGGATGGTCAGGTGTATCAGGAGCGCTTTTCCTTCCACTTTGACAAGGTGGAGCGCACCGGCGTGCTGATGCCTCTGGACTATGGCGACCTGCGGCTTTGGATGGTGATGACCCAGAACGCCTCCAGCAATCACTTCGAGCAGATGTATGTGTGGAACATTATCATCAATGTCTCGGTGGTATTGCTCTTTGGCGGAGTGCTGACCATGCTCTACCGCTTCTACCACCACAATTCTCTGCTCAACTTCGTGGACAGCGTCACCGGCGGCTACAGCGCCGCCCGGTTCGAGCAGGAGGGTGAGGCCATCATCCATTCCCACCCCGCCAACACCTGGCAGCTGGTGGCCATGAATGTGGACCGCTTCAAAACCGTCAACGATATGTTCGGCCGGGGCTATGGCGACCAGGTGCTGTGCTATATCCACCAGGTGCTCCAGCGGCACCTGGAGATGGGGGCGCTGGTGTGCCGCTCCTCTGCCGACCACTTTGACCTGCTCATGCCTGCCCGCTCCGAGGAGAAGACCCTGGAATACCTGGGCCAGGTGCTGGAAGACCTGTCCAGCGGCATGGGCGAGCTGGGGGAAAACAAGGGGCATATCATTTCCCTGAGCATTGGCGTGTACCGCATTGACGACCCCAACCTCCCCCTGGTGCTCATCCGGGACCGTGCCATGATGGCCCAGAAGAACAACCGGGTGGTGCTGGAGGACCGAGCGGGCAGCTGCGGGTTTTACAGCGATGCGGACCGGGCCAAGCTGCGCCGTGAGCAGGAGCTGGAGAACAAAATGGCAGCTGCGCTGGAGGCGGGGCACTTTGTCCCATACCTCCAGCCCAAGGTGGATTTGGAGACCGGGCGCATCTCCGGGGCGGAGGGTCTGGTGCGCTGGATTGACCCCGATGAGGGCATCATTTCCCCGGGAGAGTTTATCCCCCTGTTTGAGCGCAACGGCTTTATCCGCAAGCTGGATTTGTATATATTTGAGACGGTGTGCCGCTACCAGCGCCAGTGGCTGGACGAAGGGGTGGAGCCGGTGCCCATCTCGGTGAACCTCACCAGAATGACCCTGAACCAGCCTGAATTCCTCGAGCCCTATGTGGAGATTCGGGAGCGCTATGGCATCCCGCACCACTTGGTGGAGCTGGAGATTACCGAGAGCATGATGCTGGAGAACTCGGACGAGGTAATCCGCGCCGTAGAGGAGATGCACAAGGCGGGCTTCCACTGCCTGCTGGATGACTTCGGCAGCGGCTACTCCTCCCTCAATGCCCTCAAGGACTTGAATGTGGATGTGCTCAAGCTGGACCGGGCCTTCCTCCGCTCTGAGGACATGGAGGAGCAAAAGGAGCGGGCCATTGTGGAAGAGGTCGTGTATATGTCCAAGAAGTTGGGCATGCAGGTGTGCGCCGAGGGGGTGGAGACCTCTGGACAGGCGGAATTCCTCCACGACCTGCAGTGCGATATGGGCCAGGGCTTCCTCTTCTCCCGCCCTGTGGACCGGGCGAGCTTTGAGAAGATGCTCACCCACGGGGAGGGCCAGGGCTTTGCCAAGCTCATTGACAGCCGCTCTGCGCAGAAGGAGCAGGTGGAGTACGAGATGCGCTTCTACCTGTGCAAGCACTGCGGAAATGTCATTTACTACGCCAATGATGTGGGGATGAAGGTGCGCTGCTGCGGGGATGAAATGTGCCTGATGACCCCCAATGTGGTGGAGAGTGCCCGGCGCAATCACGCCCCCCTCATCCAGCGCCGGGGGGAGACGGTGGAAATCACCGTGGGCACCGGCGATCACACCAGCCAGGACGACCACTTCATCCGCTGGATTGCCCTGCACACCCGCCGTGGGTGCCAGATGCAGGCGATTGTGCCCGGTCAAAAGCCCGAGGCACAGTTCAAGATTTTCGAGGATGACGAGATTATCGCCGCCTATGACTACTGCTCGGTACACGGGCTTTGGATGACCAGGCTGTGACAAGTACAAGCGGTACGCCCCGTTTGGGGCGTACCGCATTTTGTTTTCTCGAGCGTGGGCAGGGGAAATTAGCACTCTAAAAAAGAGAGTGCTAATTGTTCACAGAAAGTTCATGCAACTGCGGGAATAAGGAGTATACTAAACTCAAAAGGATAAGCGGGCGGGCACCCCCCGCCTGAGGTAAGGAGTGAAGTATCTCTATGAACATGAATCAGTTTACCCAAAAATCTCTGGAGGCCATCCAGGCGGCGCAGACCCTGGCCGCCCAGCACGGCAACCCCCAGATTGAGCAGCCCCATCTGCTGTGCGCACTGGTGGAGCAGGAGGGGGGATTTGTCCCCCAGCTGCTCACCCACATGGGTATGACGGTGGAATCCTTCCGGGCGGCGGTGCGCCATGAGGTGGAGCGCCTGCCCAAGGTGTCCGGCTCCGGCCGGGAGGCGGACAAGGTGTATGTGGCCCAGGATGTGGATCAGGCGCTCAACGGGGCGGCGGAAGTGGCCGGGAGCATGAAGGACGAGTATGTGTCTGTGGAGCACCTGCTGCTGGGGCTGATGGACCATGCCAACGCCGCCATTGGGGCGCTGCTGCGCACCTACCGCCTCACCCGGGAAGGGGTGATGCAGGCGCTGGCCGCCCTGCGGGGGAGCCAGCGGGTGACCACCGACAACCCGGAGGCCACCTATGAAGCGCTGAAGAAATATGGCACGGATTTGGTGGAGCGGGCACGGCAGAACAAGCTGGACCCCGTCATCGGCCGGGATGAGGAAATCCGCAATGTCATCCGCATCCTCTCCCGCAAGAGTAAGAACAACCCTGTGCTCATTGGCGAGCCCGGCGTGGGCAAGACGGCCATTGCGGAGGGGCTTGCCCAGCGCATTGTGAAAGGGGACGTGCCTGCGGGGCTGAAGGACAAGACCGTCTTTGCCTTGGATATGGGCGCCCTCATTGCGGGGGCCAAGTACCGGGGCGAGTTTGAGGAACGGCTCAAGGCCGTGCTCAACGAGGTCAAACAGTCGGAAGGGCGCATTCTCCTCTTCATCGACGAGCTGCACACCATTGTGGGCGCAGGCAAGACCGAGGGGGCCATGGACGCAGGCAACCTGCTCAAGCCCATGCTGGCCCGGGGTGAGCTGCACTGCATCGGCGCCACCACCCTCAACGAGTACCGGCAGTATATCGAGAAGGACGCCGCCCTGGAGCGCCGCTTCCAGCCTGTGATGGTGGAGGAACCCACGGTGGAGGACGCCGTGTCCATCCTGCGCGGCCTGAAGGAGCGCTATGAGGTGTTCCACGGTGTGAAAATCACCGACGGGGCCATTGTGGCCGCCGCCACCCTGTCCAGCCGCTATATCACCGACCGGTTCCTCCCGGACAAGGCCATTGACCTGATTGACGAGGCCTGCGCCCTCATCCGCACCGAGATGGACTCCATGCCCATGGAGCTGGACACCATCTCCCGGAAGATTATCCAGTGTGAGATTGAGGAGGAGGCTTTGAAGAAGGAGGAGGATCAGCTCTCCCGCAGCCGTCTGGCGGACATTCAGCGGGAGCTGGCCGACCTGCGTGAGCAGTTCAACGCCGGCAAGGCCCAGTGGGAAAATGAGAAAAACGCCATCGGCAAGGTGCAGAAGCTGCGGGAGGATTTGGAGCAGGCCAACGCCCAGCTGGAGCAGGCCCAGCGCAGCTATGACCTGGAGCAGGCCGCCAAGCTGCAATATGGGGTGATTCCCGACCTGAAAAAGCAGCTGGAGGAGCAGGAGGGGTATGCCGCCCACTCCAAGGAGGACCATCTGCTCCGGGATAAGGTGACGGAGGAGGAAATCGCCCGCATCGTGGAGCGGTGGACGGGCATCCCCGTGGCCAAGCTGATGGAGGGGGAGCGGGAGAAGCTGCTCCACCTGGAGGACATTCTCCACCGCCGGGTGGTGGGGCAGGATGAGGCGGTGCGCCTGGTATCCGAGGCCATCCTGCGCAGCCGTGCGGGCATTGCCGACCCGGACAAGCCCATCGGCTCCTTCCTCTTCCTGGGGCCCACCGGCGTGGGCAAGACCGAGCTGGCTAAGGCCCTGAGCGAGGCGCTGTTTGACAGCGAGCGCAATCTGGTGCGCATTGATATGAGTGAGTATATGGAGAAGTTCTCCGTCTCCCGGCTCATTGGCGCCCCTCCGGGGTATGTGGGCTATGAGGAGGGGGGACAGCTCACCGAGGCGGTGCGCCGCCACCCCTACTCCGTGGTGCTCTTCGACGAGGTGGAGAAGGCCCATCCCGATGTGTTCAATGTGCTCCTCCAGGTGCTGGATGACGGGCGCATCACCGACAGCCAGGGCCGCACGGTGGACTTCAAGAACACCATTCTCATCCTCACCTCCAACCTGGGCAGCCAGTTCCTGCTGGAGGGCATTGAGGAGGATGGAGAGATCAGCGCCCAGGCCCGCAGCCAGGTGGAAGCGCTGCTCCGCAGCTCCTTCCGCCCGGAGTTCCTCAACCGCCTGGATGAAATCGTGTTCTACAAGCCCCTCACCCGGGAGAACATCTACCACATCATTGACCTGATGCTGGCCGGGCTCAACCGCCGCCTTGCGGATAAGCGGCTGTCTGTCACCCTCACCGACGGGGCCAAGGCGCACATCCTGGAGCGGGCCTATGACCCCATGTACGGCGCCCGTCCTCTGCGGCGGTATCTCCAGCATACGGTGGAAAATCTGGTGGGGCGGCGCATCGTCGCCGGAGATGTCTGCCCGGACACCACCCTCACCGTGGATGAGCAGGGCGGCGAGCTGGTGCTCCGCTAAACACCGTCCGCTTTGTTCTAAAATTCCGTCGGAATAATGTAAATGCCCTATAAACAGCCTCTCTTCAGCCCCGCTTTCTTGCGGAGAAGGGGGGCTGTTTTCTTGGGAATATTTCTGAGAAGGAGGGAGGGTATGGGAAAAAGATTGGCGTTTTTTCAATTGACGATGGGGGGCTGCTTTGTTATAATAATCGTGGTTTTTTCTCGGAACGCAGAGGGGAAGACCGGTAATATTTTTTCAAACCATTGTATAGGAGTGTTGATAGCGTGAGCAGACGGGTTTCAAATCAGCTGAAACGAGTGCTGGCAGTGGTGCTGCTGCTGGCTGTGGTACTGCCCTCGCTGATGCAGGTGCAGGCCCATGGGGCTGCCGCCAAACTGGGGGAGAGCCGTGTGGTGCGTGTGGGCTTTCCCATCCAGCCGGAGCTGACGGATAAGGATGAGCAGGGCAATTACATTGGGTACACGGTGGATTACCTCAATGAGCTGGCCAAGTACACCAACTGGACCTTTGAATATGTCGAAGTAGAGGGGGATCTGAACACCCAGATTCTCACCCTGTGCGATATGCTGTCCAACGGGGAAATCGACATGCTGGGCGCCATGAACCGCAGCGAACAGCTGGAGGATATGTACCTCTACCCCAGCTACAGCTACGGCACTGCCTATACGGTTCTGGCTGTGGACAGTACCTCTGTGAAATACATGGAGGATGACCCCAGCCACTGGGACGGCATCCGGATTGCCGTCTGTTCCCGCCTGGAGCACCGGGTGAAGCAGCTGGAGCAGTATGCCAAAATCAATGGCTTCTCCTACACCCTGGTGGAGTATCCAAGCCAGCAGGAGATGATTCAGGCGGTGCTGGACGGGGAGGCCGACGCCACCCTCCAGGTGGACATCTCCATGGAGCAGAATCTGCGCAGCATCGCCCGCTTCTCTCCTAACCCCTACTACTTTGCTGTGGCACCTGGGGAGCAGAGGCTGCTGCGTGAGCTGAACAGCGCTCTGGATAACCTGTCCAAGGGGTATCCCTACCTGCAAAGCGAGCTGTACGAGAAATACTTCACCAAGCATGGACAGTTTGGGATTTCCCAGGATATGCGTGAGCATATTGCCTCCCTGGGGGTACAGCGGGTGCTCTTCTTCCAGGGTAATTCCCCCATTCAGGATGGGAACCTGGCCACCGGCCAGGTCTACGGAGTGGCCAAGAGCTATTTGGACCAGTTCAGTGAGCTGACGGGGTTCCAGTATGAACCGGTGATTGCCCAAAATTACCGCCACGGGGTGGAGCTGATTGAGTCCGGCCAGGTGGATTTGGTGGCGGCTGTCCCGGCAAACGCCGACCTGGCGGTGGAGTGCGGCCTTTTGATGACACAGCCCTATTTTGAAAGCCGTCTGGTGCTCGTCTCCGCACCCAGCAGCGAGGAGGGGGCGGGTGGGGAGCCCAATTGGATGATGGCCAACGCCCTGGCGGAGATGGAGCGGCTCAACAGCACCCAGGACGAGAGCACCTACCTGGACGGGTTCTCCGTCAACTTCTATACCCAGAAGCAGGGGCGGTTTCCCAATCTGGAGTTGGATTGGACGAGCGCAGACAGTGTGCGCTATTCTGTGGGCGTGCCCGGGCAGTCAGACGAGCGGCTGGTTCAGATTCTGAACAGCTATGCCAACAGCATCACCGAGGAAGAGCTCCAGGATATGCTGTATCACAACTCCGTCCAGGTTGTCCACTACACCGTCTGGGAGTACATCCAGATGCACCTGTGGAAAATTGTAGCCTTTGCGGCGGTGCTCTTTGTGGCGGCGGCCCTGTGTATCATCCGCAATGTGCGCCAGAAAAACAGAGTCCTGAGCAAAATGAACAACTTCAATGAGCGCTTCAGACGCTTTTCCGGGCTGCTCAACGAGTGTATTTTTGACTACGACTACCAGAAGGACTACCTGCAAATTGAGAACAATCAGTACCTCTTTGTAGGCCGGCACGACATTCAAAACTTCACCGTGCGCCCCGACGAAACGGTGTTGAATACGCCGGCAGTGCGCACCCTCTACCAGACCGTTCTGGAGATGATTCAGGCCAGAAAGGATGGCGTGGTGGACCTGTCTTTGGACTTTGAGGGGACGGGAGAGTACCGCTGGTATCGTCTGGTGTTGCGCTATATGGAGGGCGATGGCCCTGACGAGGGCTTTGCCATAGGCCGTTTTCTCGACGTCCATGAGGAGATTGAGCGGAGCAACGAGCTGAAAAAGCAGGCCAGCAACGACGCCCTGACCGGGCTGCTCAACCGCAGCACCATCCAGAGGCAGGTGAGCCGGTACATGGAGGAGGGGAACCGTGCGGGGGTCATGCTCCTGTTTGATGTGGACAACTTCAAGCGGGTCAACGACACCATGGGCCACCCCGAGGGGGACGCCCTGCTCAAGCAGATTGCCAACTGCCTGGACAATACCTTCCGCGCCACCGATATGAAGGGGCGCATGGGCGGAGACGAGTTTATCGTATTCCTGCCGGGCAACATCCCCCACGATCTGCTGCGCTCCAAGCTGCAGACCATGATTGACTACCTCAACAACCTGGTGTTTACCCCCTATAAGGAGCTGCACGTGTCACTGAGCATCGGCGCGGCCTATATCCAGGGGGAGATTGAGGATTTTGACGGCTTGTACAAGCATGCGGACTACGCCATGTATGTGGCCAAGCTGGGCGGGAAGAACGGCTTTTTCATCACCGACAGCAACACCTGTACCAATCAGACCTGCGAGCACTGCATGAAGAGCTGCAAGCGGGCACAGTATTTGGAGAGCAAGAAGCGCAGTCAGGAGGCGGCCGCCCGAGGGGAGCTTCCTGCCCGACACTGAGCGGCCTTTCGGGTGTGCGCACCTTGTTGGAATTGGTATGTACCAGACAGCGGGGCCGGCATCGGTCCCGCTGTTTCGATGTGCGATGGGAAGAATAGGGATTACTTTCCATGGAAAGGGCCTGGGATGCCGCAGCCAGCGGGACAGACCGGCGCCCACATCCCCTATGCCCCCTCAAGTGGGCTGAAATCAGAGCGCAGGGCGGGGCTGGCACCCTCGGTATAAAATACAGAAACTAACATAGAAGGTATTTTATACTGGGTGGGGGCGTTGACAGAAATACTACTATTTGCTATACTATTTATGTTGGGCGCTTTTGGGATTACGAAAAAATGGTACTCTGTTTCACGCTTCTTTGGCGGCAAAGAGGCGCAGAAGTTTGAGCTAGGAAGTGAATGGGAACTATGAGAAAGATCGTCCGTATATGGGTATGCTGTCTGGCGGTGCTTTTGTCAGCTGGGATACTCTGCCTGCCGATGGCCCAGGCGCAGCAGACATCTCAGCCAAGACAAGGGGTGGGCACGCAGTACGGGCTGACCGCTCAGCTGGGCAGCGGTAAGCAGCCCCGTGTGGTGCGTGTGGGCTTTTTCATCCAGAAGGGGCTGATGGAGAAGGATGAGGCCGGTCAGTACACCGGGTACACCGTGGATTTCCTGAATGAAATCCAGCGGTACACCAACTGGACCATCGAGTATGTGGAGGTGGAGGGGGACATCAACACCCAGATCAGCACCCTGTGCAATATGCTGCGGGACGGGGAAATTGACCTGATGGGTACGATGAACTATTCCGAGGCCCTGGCCGAGATGTATCTCTACCCCACCTACAGCTACGGCACCTCCTGTTTTTCCATCGCCGTAGCGGAGGATTCGGAAACCTTTATCGAGGGGGACTACAGCAACTGGAACGGTATGACCGTTGCCGTGTACCCCGGCTTTTCACGCCGCCTTTCCCAGCTGGAGCAGTTTGCCCAGGTCAATGGCTTTACCTTCAAAACCGTGGAGTATGAAACCTATGACCAGGTGATTGAGGCTGTGCTGAAGGGGGAAGTGGACGCCACCCTGCAAAAGGATATTTCCGTACACGAGGGGCTGCGCAGTGTGGGGCGGTTCTCCCCCGAACCATTCTACTTTGCCGTGGCTCCCGATGAGCACGAGCTGCTGCAGGACTTGAACAATGCGCTGAGCAACCTGCTGCGGGGCTATCCCCACCTGGAAAGTGAGCTGTACAACAAGTACTTTACCAACCGGGGCAAGTTTATGATTTCCGAGGATTTGCGCCAGTACATCCAGTCCCTTGGGGTGCAGCGGGTACTGTTTTTCCAGGGGAACACGCCCATCCAGGATGGGGACGCCCGCACCCAGGAGGCCAGCGGCGTGGCAAAGAGCTACTTCGACCAGCTCAGTGCGGTGACGGGGCTGCAGTATGAGCCGGTCATCGCCACCAGCTATGCCGAGGGCGTGCAGCTGGCGCTGGACGGTGCGGTGGATTTGGTGGCGGCAGTGCCCGCCAACGCCACCTTGACGGTGGACACCATCCTGGTCATCACCCAGCCCTATTTTGAGGCCCATGCAGTGCTGGTTTCCGCACCCTATGACGAGGGGGTGCCAAACCCGAAGACGGCTCGCTGGCTGGTGGCCAACTGCCTGAACGAGCTGGGGCGGCTGAATGCCAGCAGGAACGAGAGCACCTACATGGACAGCTACATCATCAGCCACTACCTGCAAAAGCAGGGGTTGTACTCCAACCTCCACCTGGACTGGTCGGATCGCCAGCAGGTGCGCTACTCGGTGGGCATCGCAGGGGAGGTGGATCAGCGCCTTGTGACCCTGCTCAACAGTTACGCCAGCAGCATCACGGAGGAGACGTGCCAGGAGATGCTGTATAACAACACTCCCCATGTGGTGCACTACACCCTGCTGGAAATGATTCGCCTCAACATCTGGCAGGTGCTGGCGGTTGTGTTGGTGCTGGTGATGGTGGCGGCGGTCATCGTCATCCGCAATGTGCAGGGGAAGAACCGGATGCTCCGCCAGGTCAACCAGTTCAACGAGCGCTTCAAGCAGTTCTCTGAAATGCTCAATGAGTGCCTGTTTGAGTATGACTATGACCAGGACTGCATGGAAATCGGGAACAACAGCCTATTCTTTGTGGGCTTGAACCAGGTAGAGGGGTTCACCCGTATGGGGGAACAGGGGAAGCTGTCCAAGCAGGCGGACGGTCAGGTGCACGCCGCTTTGTGCCAGGCGCTGGAGCAGCGCAAGGACTGCTCGGTGGATTTGCAGGTGGATTTGCCTGGGGGACAGCGGTGGTACCGCATCCTGATGCGCTATCTCCCTGACGAGCAGGGCGGCGGGGGCACGGCGCTGGGTCGGCTGCTGGACGTAAACGACGAGGTGATGCGTGACAATGCGCTGCGCAAGCAGGCAAAGTACGACGCCTTTACGGGGCTGTTGAACCGCAGCAGTGTCCAGGAGTGGGTGAGCGAGTACCTCGCCAACGGCCGCCGGGTGGGCGTTCTGCTGCTGCTGGACATTGATAACTTCAAAAATGTCAATGACACCATGGGCCACCCTGAGGGGGATACCTTGCTCAAGCAGCTGGCGGGCTACCTGTCCACCTCCTTCCGTGCCACCGACATCAAGGGGCGTCTGGGCGGCGATGAGTTTGTGGTGTTCATGCCGGGAGATACGCCCGAGCCCCTGTTGGGGCAAAAGCTGCGCACCACCATTGATGAGCTCAACCGGCTGGTGTTTGCACCCTATCGCCACTTGGGGGTATCCATCAGCGTGGGTGCGGCCTACGTCACCCCGGAGATTGAGGATTATGCCGGACTGTACAAGCAGGCGGACAACGCCATGTATGTGGCAAAGCAGGGCGGAAAGAATGACTTCTTCATCTCGGACGGCTCGTCGTGCATGGAGAAGGACTGCGGCGACTGCGAGCGGACGTGCAAACGCCGCACCTATCTGGCCGCCCGGGGCAAGAGTGAGCTGGTAGAGCAGCGGCGGGAGCCGGTGCGCAAGGCGTGGCGGGAGCCGGATGTGAACTCCTGAGCCAACAGCCGTGGAGGCGCTGAAACGACGCTGCGTAACATAGAAACAGGCCGGAACCGCCAGCGGTTCCGGCCTGTTTGTTTTGTGGGTTGGTGATTGTGTGGGGGGAGGGGAGGGTTCGTGTCTCACAGAGTTCCGCCGCCAGCAGGCGGCGGAAGCAAATCAAAGCCTGTGTTTTCTGGGGACATGTGCCTCGGAAAACACCCTGCTCAGGGGAAATGGGGTGACAATTCCGAAGGAATCAAGCCCTATTTCCCCTGTGTCCCCCAAAAAGTCCTTGGACTTTTTGGGAAGGCTCACGACGGCTGGCTTGTCACGCCTCACAACCCGCCGCTGTCCCTCGGCTTCCCTCCGACTCAGGGCAAACCCGGCCGGGCATTCACCCGCCCTGGGTTTTCCCCTTCGCTCCAGTCCATCCGGGCTGTTCGCAACGGCTCGGACGCTTCTATCACACATTGAACCTAAACAGGATAAT
>CALXDR010000028.1 GCA_944387115.1 uncultured Oscillospiraceae bacterium | reverse complement strand
AACTTTTTTAGGAAACTGCAAATTCTGTTGGCTCAGCGCTTTGCACTGCCCATTGTGGGGGCGGTTTGCTGGGCGCCTTCCACCAGGATGATGTCTGCCCCCACACGCTTGACTGCGCTCCAGGGAAACACCGTATCCGGCTCCCGGCCCAGCAGCCCCAGCCACCGGCGCTGTCCGGCCACTACAAAGGATTGAATGTGTCCGCTCTGGGCGTCAATTTCCAGGTCGCAGATGAAGCCGTAGCGGGCACCATTGGTGATGTCCACGACTTCCTTGTACTGAAGCTCAGAGATGCGATATACCATTGGGGCGCCTCCTTTATTTAAGGTTGTCCAGTTGAATCAGATTAGTGTATGCGGGGGAGATAGGGTTTGATTCCTTCGAAATTGCCGCCCTATTACCCTTGCGCAGCGTGTGTTCCCAGCGGAAGCGTGCGAGCCGTTTACGGGCGCAGCTGGACTGGAGAGAGACCACCCATCGGGGTCAACGCCCGCCGGATGCGCCCGGATTGACAGGGCAGAGGGGCGCAAGGGGAGGGGGGATAGAGGCGGATTCCGGGGCTGATGCCGGGCGAGTGTTTTTGGAGGTCTTGAAAATTTTATATTTTGCCCCTATGCAAAACGCAAAAATTGTATTAGAATAAGTAGACCGAACAGCAAGATACAAAGGAGGAACTTCCAACTATGTCCCAGTTGAAATACAAGCGTGTTCTGTTAAAAGTGAGCGGTGAGGCATTGGCCGGCGACCAGGGCCGCGGCCTGAATTTCGAGGTGATCGACAGCGTATGCGACGCCATTGCCCGCTGTGTGCATGAGGGTGTTCAGGTGGGCGTTGTGGTAGGCGGCGGCAACTTCTGGAGGGGGCTGAAGGACGGCAAGGGGATGCAGGAGCGCACCCGGGCCGACCACATGGGTATGCTGGCCACCACCATCAACTGCCTGGCCCTGGCTGATATTCTGGAGCAGAAGGGCGTGGATGTGCGGGTGCAGACTGCCATTGAGATGAAGGCCATTGCCGAGCCCTACATCCGCTCCCGCGCCATCCGCCATTTGGAGAAGGGCCGTGTGGTGATTTTCGGCTGCGGCACAGGCAATCCCTTCTTCTCCACGGACACTGCTGCCGCCCTGCGGGCTGCGGAAATTGACGCAGACGCCATTCTGCTGGCCAAGAATGTGGACGGCGTGTACAGTGCCGACCCCAACCTGGATCCCACTGCTGTGAAGTACGACAGCATCACCTATGACGAGGTGCTGGCCCAGCACTTGCAGGTGATGGATTCCACCGCCACCACCCTGTCCATGGAGACCAAGATGCCGGTGGTGCTCTTTGCCCTGAAGGACCCCGAGAACATCCTGCGTGCGGTGCGGGGCGAGAAAATCGGCACCGTTGTGGGCATTAGCAAATAAGAGGAGGACACGAGCATGAACGCACAGTGCAAGCCCTATGATGAGAAGATGAAAAAGACCATTGAGGTGGTCAAGGCGGACTTCGCCAGCGTCCGGGCCGGACGGGCCAACGCCGGTGTGCTCGACCGCATTCAGGTAGAGTATTACGGCACGCCCACCCCCATTCAGCAGGTGGCCAGCATCTCCACCCCAGACCCCCGCACCCTGGCCATTCAGCCCTGGGACGCCTCTTTGCTGCGGGAGATTGAGCGGGCCATTCAGTGCTCTGATTTGGGCATCAACCCCCAGAACGACGGACGGGTGATTCGCCTGAGCTTCCCCCAGCTCACGGAGGAGCGGCGCATGGATTTGACCAAGCAGGTGCGCAAGTATGCTGAGAGCGGAAAGGTTGCCATCCGCAACATCCGCCGGGACGCCATGGAGCACTTCAAGGACCTGAAGAAGAAGTCTGAGATTACCGAGGACGAGCAGAAGGACCTGGAGAAGCAGCTGCAGGATTTGACCGACAAGCACTGCAAGGACATTGATAACCTGAGCGCAGAGAAGGAACAGGAACTGATGGCGGTGTAATCCGCCCAAGGCGGTGCTGCCGCCCCGGACGGGCCTGCTGCAACGGATGGTTCCCCGCGAGCGGGGCTCTGGTTGCGGTAGGCCCTTGTCCATAAAGAGCGTTCTGCCCCTAGAATATTTTGAATAGATTAGGATGCGTGACAATGGCATTTTTTAAGAAGTCTGCCGGGAAGAAGCCTGACCCGGCGCAGTTGGATCTGGAGCGGCTGCCCCGCCATGTGGCAATCATCATGGACGGCAACGGCCGCTGGGCCAAGAAAAGGGGACTGCCCCGGACGGCGGGACACGCTGCCGGTGCAGAGACCTTTCGTACCATCGCCACCTATGCTAAGAATCTGGGCATGGATTACCTGACCGTCTATGCCTTTTCTACGGAGAATTGGAAGCGCCCGGAGCAGGAGGTCAGCGCCATTATGGGCCTGCTGGAGAAATACCTCCACGAGTCCATTGAGACCATGGCCAGAGATAAAATCAAAATGGCCTTCCTGGGGGATCTGTCTCCCCTCAGCCCAAAGCTGCAGCAGCTGTGTCGCGAGACGGAGGAAATATCCAAGGGGTATGAGGGCTTCCAGGCCAACATCTGTCTCAATTACGGGGGGCGGGATGAAATTGTCCGTGCCGCCAAAGCCTTTGCTGCGCAGTGCGCCGCCGGAACGGCTGACCCCGCCGCACTGACGGAGGAGGCCTTTGGAAGATACCTCTATTCAGCAGACATTCCAGACCCTGACCTGATTATCCGTCCCAGCGGGGAAGTGCGCATCTCCAACTTCCTGCTCTGGCAGTCGGCCTATGCAGAATTCTACTTTACCGATGTGCTCTGGCCGGATTTCTCCAAAGAGGAGTTCAATCGGGCGCTGGCAGCCTATCAGAATCGCTCCCGGCGGTTTGGAGGTGTTTGAGTTGGCAAAGCGTATCGTAGTTTCCATTGTATTCGTGCCCATTTTGCTCTTTGTCATGCTCTGTCTGCCCCCCATCGCCTGGACGGCGGTGGTGTGCTTCATTTCCATGGTGGCGGCCTTTGAGCTGATGCGTGCCACCGGGGGCGGGAACATCACAGCGCTGATGCAGGGGGCTGCCATCCTGTCGGCTGGCATCATTCCGCTCTCCTGTTGTTATGGCTATGGGCAGCACGCTACGGCGGTGTGCGGCTTTGTGGTCATGGCGGTGTCCTTTGGCTGCGCCATCCATGCCTACGACGAGGGGGATGTGAGCCTGGGCTTTTCCCATGTGCTGATGACGCTGTTTGCCGGGGTGATGATTCCCCTGGGGCTATCTGCCCTGGTGGTGCTCAAGTGCCGGGAGTATGGGGAGTATCTGGTTCTGCTGGCTGTCCTGCTGGCCTTTGCCACCGATGCGGGCGCCTATTTTGCCGGGGTGTTTTTGGGCAGGCACCGGGGGATTACCCGGGTCAGTCCCAACAAGAGTCTGGAGGGCTACATTGGCGGCTTTGTGTGCGGCACAGTGTTTGCCATTGGGTACGGCATGGCGGCCAGCGCCATCAGCCATGCTTCGGTGAGCTACCTCAGCATGGCCCTGTGCGGCCTGCTGGGTGCGGGAGCCACCGAGCTGGGGGATCTGTCCTTCTCCTTCATCAAGCGTCAATATGGGGTGAAGGACTACGGAGATCTCATCCCCGGCCACGGCGGGATGCTGGACCGGTTTGACAGTATGATTTTCTGCGCACCGGCGGTGCTCTTCCTCCTCTGGTGCCTGCCTGCATTCTAAGGGAGGGGAACGATGGGAAGAACGCTTTCGATTTTAGGCTCCACAGGTTCCATTGGCCGGCAGAGCCTGGATGTGGCCCGCAGCTGCGGGCACCAGGTGGTGGCCATTACGGTGCAGCGCAGCGTGGCGCTGGCGGAGGAGCAGGCGCGGGAATTTCACCCCCAGATGGTGGCGGTGACAGACCCCCAGGCGGCGGCGGATTTGCGTCTGCGCCTGGCGGATACAGACATCCGGGTGGTCAGCGGCCCGGAGGGTCTGCTGGAGGCGGCCTCCATCCCCCAGGCGGATACGGTGGTCACTGCTGTGGTGGGCATTGCCGGGCTGGAGCCCACCTTGGCCGCCATTGACAGCGGCAAGCGCATCGCCTTGGCCAACAAGGAGACGCTGGTGTGCGCCGGGGAGCTGGTGATGGACCGGGCTGCCCGGATGGGCGTGGACATTGTGCCGGTGGACTCGGAACACTCGGCGATTTTTCAGTGCTTGCAGGGCTGTCACAGCCACGGCGAGGTCAAGCGGCTCATTCTCACCGCCTCCGGAGGGCCTTTTTACGGCAAGAGCAGGCAGGAGCTGTCCCAGGTCACCCGTGACCAGGCGCTCAAGCATCCCAACTGGGTGATGGGGGCGAAGATTACCATTGACTCGGCTACCCTGATGAACAAGGGGCTGGAATTCATCGAGGCCATGCGCTTGTACGATATGCCAGCCGACCAAATTAACATCGCCGTACACCGGGAGAGCATTGTGCATTCCCTGGTGGAGTTTCAGGACGGAGCCATGCTGGCGCAGCTGGGGACGGCGGATATGCGCCTGCCCATCCAATACGCACTGACCTGGCCGGAGCGGACGGCGGGGCCTGCCACGGCGCTGGATTTGTTCTCCTGCCCGCCGCTGACCTTTGCCCGGCCAGACCCGGATACCTTCCGCTGCCTGGGTCTGGCGATGGAGTGCGCCCGCCGGGGCGGCACCTCCACGGCCATTCTCAACGGAGCCAACGAGGCGGCGGTGGCCCTCTTCCTGGAGGGGCGCATTTCCTTTTTGGACATTGCAGCTCTGGTGGAGCAGGCGCTGGAGCGGGTGCCCGCCCAGGGGGTGTATACCTTGGACGATGTGCGGGAGGCAGACCGGGCCGCCCGTGAGGCGGTGTATCAATCCTTAGCTTGAGGTGAGTGATTTGGATCGTATCCTGTATATTTTCCTGGTGGTGCTTCTCTTTGGCGTGCTCATCGCCATCCATGAGTTCGGACACTTTTGCACTGCCAAGCTGCTGAAGGTAAAAGTCAACGAGTTTTCCATCGGCATGGGGCCGCTGATCTGGAAGCGCACACGGGGGGAGACGCAGTACTCGCTGCGTGCCCTCCCCGTGGGCGGTTATTGCGCCATGGAGGGGGAGGATGAGGACACTGGCGACCCCAGGGCCTTCGCCTGTCAGCCCCTTTGGAAGAAGTTCATCATTCTGGTGGCCGGCTCGCTGATGAATTTCCTGCTGGGCCTTGTCATTGTGGTGGTGCTCTTCTGGGGCAGCAGCGAAGAGATGTCTCCGGTGATTCAGGACTTTGCCGAGGGCTTTCCCAGCCAGCTCCAGGGGGAGCAGGGGCTTCAGGCGGGGGACCGTCTGCTGCGCATTGACGGACACGCCGTCTGGGTTTATGAGGACATCAATTTGTTCCTCTCCCGTAACGATGGGGAGGGGATGGATTTGGTGGTGCTGCGGGACGGCCAGCGGGTGCAGCTGCGTGATTTTCCCCTGGAGCGGGCGGAGTACAGCTACCAGGGGCAGGCCTACACCGGGTTTGGGCTGATTTTCGGCGGGGTGGAGGAGGTTTCCTTCCTGGGCCAGCTCAAGCTCAGCTTCCTGCGCACCCTGGACTTTGTGCGGGTGGTATGGATGAGCCTGGGCGATTTGGTGACGGGTCATGTGGGCATCTCTGAGATGTCGGGGGTGATCGGCATTGTGGATGTGGTGTCCCAGGCGGGCACCCAGGCCGGTTCCCTGGCAGTGGGCGTCTGGAATGTGTTTTACTATATGGCGCTGATTGCGGTGAACCTGGCGGTGATGAATCTGCTGCCCATCCCCGCATTGGACGGCGGGCGGATTGCCTTCCTGCTCCTCAACGGACTGGTTCACCTGCTCTTCCGCCGCACCATTCCAGAGCAGGTGGAAGGGTACATTCACGCCGCCTTCCTCCTGCTGCTGCTTGTGTTCATGGCGGTGATTGCCGTGCAGGATGTTTGGAAAATCTTTTTGGAGGTCCACTGATGAGCAGACAGATTCATGTGGGCGGCGTAGCCGTGGGGGGCGGCGCGCCTGTGTCCATTCAATCAATGACCAATACCCCCACCCACGATGTGGAGGCAACCCTGTCCCAAATCCGTGCGCTGGCGGCGGCTGGGTGCGAGATTGTGCGTGTGGCTGTGCCCGATGAGCGGGCCGCCCGGGCCATTGGAGCGCTGAAGGCGGGCAGTCCCCTCCCTCTGGTGGCGGATATCCACTTTGACTACCGCCTGGCGCTCATTGCCGCAGAGCAGGGGATTGACAAAATCCGCATCAACCCCGGCAACATCGGCGCTGCGGAGCGGGTGGAGGCGGTGGCAAAGACCTGCAAGGAGCGGGGCATTCCCATCCGCATCGGGGTCAATGGCGGCTCTCTGGAGCGGGAGCTGCTGGAGAGGTACGGCGGACCCACCCCCGAGGCCATGGTGGAGAGCGCCATGGGCCATGTGAAGCTGCTGGAGCAGTATGGGTTTGAGGACATCTGCATCTCCCTGAAAACCTCCAATGTGCCCACCACCATGCAGGCCTACCAGCTGATGGCCCAGCGGTATGATTACCCCTTGCATTTGGGGGTGACAGAGGCGGGCACCCCTGCCATGGGGGTGCTCAAGTCTGCCGTTGGCATCGGCGGACTGCTGGCGCTGGGCATTGGGGACACCTTCCGGGTGACTCTGACGGCGGACCCGGTGGAGGAGATTGTGGCGGCGCGGCAGATTTTGCGTGCCATTGGCCTGCGCCGGGAGGGGGCGGAGCTGATCTCCTGCCCCACCTGCGGGCGGACGCAGATTCAACTGATTCCCATGGCGCAGCAGGTGGAGGAATTGCTCAAAACCGTGGACAAGCCCATCACTGTGGCGGTGATGGGGTGCGTTGTCAACGGCCCCGGCGAGGCCCGCCATGCCGACGTGGGCATTGCCGGGGGCAATGGGGAGGGCGTGCTCTTCAAGCATGGGCAGGTGGTGGCCCGTGTGCCGGAGGAGCAGCTCATCCCCGAACTGATGAAACTTATCCAGACCCTGTGAGGAGGACACACGACCCATGCAAGGATTGGCCACATTTCAACAGACGTTTTCCGGCTGCCCGCTGCCCGACGGCGTGATGGCGGTGCTGGGGGCCTATCCCACCCAGGTGCGGGTACAGCGCAAAACACGCTCGATGCAGATTCAGCTCAGGGGGGCACATGTGCCCCCCGCTGTTTTGCATCAGGTGCGTGAGGGATTGGCAAAAGCCCTGGGGCTCAATGAGGTCTCCATTACCCTGGAAGAACCCGCCTCCCCCAGTGACCGGGAAGTCCTGCAAACCCAGGTGGCGCAGGACGGTCAGGCGGGAGCAGGGGGGAGCGGGCCTGCGCAGGAGCAGCCCGTGCCAGATCTGGCGGCGCAGATGGAGGCTGTGCGCAGGAAAATGCTGCGTGACAGCGTGCCCACGGGGAAGGATGGAGGCAAGCGCCGGGTCAAGCAGCTGTTTGGAAAGCTCAACACCAAAAAGAAGCGCACCTCCATTGGAGAGTTGGAGCTGGATTTGGGCAATGTGCTGGTGGAAGGAACGGTGTTCAATGTGGAGCACCGGGAGCTGCCCAAGCGCAAGGCGTGGATTGTCTGCTTTGACATGACGGATTACACCGGCTCGATCCGGGTCAATCAGTTTATGGAGGCGGACATTGCCAAGCCCATCATCCAGAGTGTAAAGGTGGGGCAGCGCTTGCAGGTACAGGGGCGGCTGACCCTCAGCCGGTTTGAAAACGACCTGGTGTTGGAGCCCTATGGCATCAACGAGGTGCCCCACCCGGAGGGACGCAAGGACCTGTCCGAGGAGAAGCGGGTGGAGCTGCACCTACACACCAAGATGTCCATGATGGACGGGCTGTGCGACACAAAAAAGGTGGTGAAGCGGGCCATTGAGTGGGGGCACCCCGCCATTGCAATCACGGACCACGGGGTGGTGCAGTCCTTCCCCGATGCCTACAGCGCCTCGGGGCGGGGTGAGAAAATCAAGGTGCTCTACGGAGTGGAGGCCTACTATCAAAATGATGTGGACGAGCGGGTGCCCGTACACGGTCCCGGAGACTGGCCCCTGGACGGGGAGTACATTGCCTTTGACCTGGAGACCACCGGTCTGGACGCCCGGGGAGACGCCATCATTGAAATTGGCGCTGTGCGCATGAAGGATGGTCAGGTGGTGGACAAGTTCGCCTCCTTTGCCCAGCCTGGACACCCCCTCAGCCCCAAGACGGTCTCCCTCACCAACATCACCGACGAGATGCTTGTGGGCGCTCCGACCCCTGAGGCTGCGGTGGAGCAGTTTTTGGACTGGGCAGGGGACACGCCTTTGGTGGCCCACAATGCGGAGTTTGACACCGGCTTTGTGCGCCAATACGCCCTGCGATCCGGGCGGAAGTTTGACCCGCTGTATCTGGACACCCTGGTTCTGGCCCAATACCTGTGCCCAACGCTGAACAACCACAAGCTGGACACGGTGGCAAATCACTTTCAGCTGCCGCCCTTCCAGCACCACCGGGCATTTGACGATGCGGCGGTGTGCGGCGCAATCTGTCACCATTTGCTCAAGCTGCTTGGGGAAGAGGGGCTTACCCGGGTGGAGGAGATCAACCCCGCCATGGCAGGGCGCAAGAAGGGCGGGCGGGGACGGCGCAGCGCCCACCATCTCATCATACTGGCGAAAAATCAGGTGGGACTGCGCAACCTCTACAAGCTCATTTCCCATGCCCATCTGGAGCACTTCAACCGCTTCCCCATCATGCCCAAATCCCTCATCAACGAGAACCGGGAGGGGCTGATTCTGGGCTCTGCCTGTGAGGCGGGGGAGCTGTTCCGGGCCATTGTGGATGGCAAGGACCAGCGGGAGCTGGAGCGCATTGCCGCCTGGTATGACTATTTGGAGATTCAGCCCCTGTCCAACAACGCCTACATGATGCGCCCCGACCGGGAGGGGAAGCGCATTGCCAAGGGCCTGGAGGATTTGCGCAGCTTCAACCGGCGTGTGGTGGCCCTGGGCGAGCGCATGGGGAAGCCTGTGTGCGCCACGGGCGATGTACACTTCATGGACCCGGAGGAGGAAATCTACCGGCATATCCTCCTGGCGGCGAAGGAATTTGAAGATGCCGACAGTGACAACCCCCTCTATTTCCGCACCACCGACGAAATGCTGCGTGAATTTGCCTACTTGGGGGAGGAGACTGCCCGCCGGGTGGTGATCGAGGCGCCTAAAATGGTGGCAGACTGGTGCGAGCAGGTGCGCCCGCTCCCTGACGGTCTGTTTGCTCCCAAATTGGAAAACTCCGATGGCGAGCTGCGGGATCTGGTGTGGGGCAAGGCCCACCGGCTGTACGGGGACAATCCCCCGCAGATTGTGGTAGACCGCATCAATGCGGAGCTGAAGGACATCATCGGCTGTCACTACGACGTCATCTATATGTCCGCGCAAAAGCTGGTGCAGAACTCCCTGGAGCATGGGTATCTGGTGGGGTCCCGCGGTTCGGTGGGCTCTTCTCTGGTGGCCTTTATGTCGGGGATTACCGAGGTGAACTCCCTGCCCGCCCACTACCGCTGTCCCAAGTGCAAGCACTCTGACTTCGACTACGCCGTGGAGCACGGCTACGGCTGTGGTGCGGATATGCCGGATATGCCCTGTCCTGTGTGCGGCACCCCCTATGAAAAGGACGGCTTTAACATCCCCTTTGAGACCTTCCTGGGCTTTGGCGGCGACAAAGTTCCCGACATCGACCTGAACTTTTCTGGAGAGTATCAGGGCAGCGCCCACAAGTACACCTTTGAGCTGTTTGGACAGTCCCATGTGTTCCGAGCGGGCACCATCGGCACTGTGGCGGAGAAAACTGCCATTGGCTATGTGCGCAAATACCTGGAGCAGACCGGACGGGGACAGGTGCCCTTTGCCGAGGTGCTCCGCCTGGCCCGTGGATGTATGGGGGTCAAGCGCACCACAGGCCAGCACCCGGGCGGGATGGTGGTCATCCCCCAGGACAAGGAGATTTACGACTTCTGCCCGGTGCAGCATCCGGCAGACGACAAAAACTCCGACATCATCACCACCCACTTTGAATACCACTCCATGGAGTCCAATCTGCTCAAGCTGGATATGCTGGGGCACGACGACCCCTCTATGATTCGTATGCTTCAGGACATCACCGGGGTAGATCCTCAGAAAATCCCCCTGGACGATCAGGACACCATGAGTCTGTTTACCACATCGGAGAAGCTGGGCTTTACCGACGACCCCCTCCTGGGCCCAACAGGGGCGGTGGCAATTCCTGAGTTTGGAACCTCCTTTGTCCGGGGGATGCTGGAGGACACCCATCCCAACCAGTTCGACATTCTGGTGCGGCTGTCCGGCTTCTCCCACGGCACCGATGTGTGGCTGGGCAACGCCAAGGACCTGATCACCTCGGGCACGGCAAAGGTCAACGAGGCCATTGGCTGCCGGGATGACATTATGATTTTCCTCATCTCCAAGGGCTTCAAGGACACCAGGGCGTTTAAGATTATGGAGTCTGTGCGAAAGGGCAAGGGACTGCCCGACGGGGCAGAGGAGGAGATGCAGGAGCACGGGGTGCCCCAGTGGTACATTGACTCCTGCAAGAAAATCGCCTATCTGTTTCCCAAGGCCCACGCCGTGGCCTATGTCATGATGGCCTTCCGCATTGCCTGGTACAAGGTGCATCGGCCCCTGGCCTTTTACGCCGCCTACTTCTCCATCCGGGCCAAGGCCTTTGATGAGAAGTATATGTGCCGGGGGATGGAAGTGGTCAAGGCGAAAATCAAGGAGATTCAGGCCAAGAAAAATGCCAAGGACAAGGCTGACCGCCCCACCCCTGTGGAGGAGGATATGCTCACCACCCTGGAGGTGTGCTATGAGTTCTATCTCCGGGGGCTGCACTTTGCCAGCATGGACATCAGCCGCTCCCACGCCGTGAACTTTCTCGTGGATGAGGAGCGCAACGCCCTCATTCCGCCCTTTACCGCTGTGGCCGGTCTGGGTGAGACGGTTGGATGGGACATTATGGAGAAGCGAAAGGGCGTGTCCTTTATCTCCATTGAGGAGTTCTCCCTGACCTGCACCAAGGTGTCCTCCACCCATTTGGCGCAGCTGAAGGAGGCTGGCGCCTTTGGCGATTTGCCCGACAGCAGTCAGCTGTCCCTGTTCTGACAGGGCAGGGGAGCGGGGAAGGTGGGGCATGGGGGTGGCTTCCCCCATCCAGAACCAAGGAGCCAACAACAGTGCGGGCCAGGCTTGCGTGTGCGCCATGGGGCGGCGGAAGGCCCCATCCTGCGTAGGCCTGCGTAGGAAAGAAGGGTTGTTTTTTTCCGCCGCCGTGGTATAATAAGCTTGAAACTGTGTTGCGTACTGATACACTCTGCCTAGTCTGCATGGGCGGAGGTATGAGCCGGTTTCGTGAATCCGTGCTTGCGGAAGAGGAGGTTTGTATGGAAGAACAATGGAATCAAAGGGAAGATCGGTTTGCGTTTGAGGGGCAGGCAGATGTTGCAGGGTTGAATCGCTACCTCGCCCACACCTTCGAGTGGATGTTCATCGGCTTGCTGGTTACATTTTTCCTGGGCTGGCAGCTGGAGGAGCTGGGGATTGTGTATAAGCTGTTTGCCATCCCCTCGATGAGCACTCTGCTGCTGGTGGCAGAGCTGATTGTGGTGCTTGTGCTGGCCGGCCGCATCCACAAGCAGTCTGTGGCAGTCACACGGGTGCTGTTTGTGCTCTATGCCGTCATCAACGGCGTGGTGTTCTCCTATTACTTTGCCCTGTTCCGAATGACTGAGCTGATGCTCATCTTCGGGTTGACGGCGCTGTTTTTCGGCGCATTTGCGCTGTATGGCTTTGTAGCAAAGACGGATTTGTGCCGTCTGCGTCCTCTGCTCATCGGCGGCCTGATTTTTCTGGTCATTGCCGGAGTGCTCTCCATGTTCCTCAATCTGAGCGGCATGGAGCGGATCATCTGCATGGTGGGCATTGTGGTGTTCCTGTGCTTCACCGCATATGACACCCAGAAAATCAAGGAAAACTATGTGTACTACCAGCAGAATCCTGAGATGCTGAAAAAGGCGTCCATTTATTCTGCCCTCCAGCTGTACCTGGACTTCATCAATCTGTTCCTGTATCTGCTGCGCTTCTTCGCATCCAAGAAGGACTGAGCGGGGCAGCTCTGTGCAAACGCCTGCCCAACGGCGTTTGCACAGAGCTGAGATTGCAGGAAGGGGGGATGCCTGGGGGGAG
Source organism: uncultured Oscillospiraceae bacterium (assembly GCA_944387115.1). Classification (GTDB taxonomy): domain Bacteria; phylum Bacillota; class Clostridia; order Oscillospirales; family Oscillospiraceae; genus Enterenecus. Next base: position 10,145 of record CALXDR010000028.1, on the reverse strand, counting down.
GGGATTCCCCAGATACATGGAGCTTGTATATATCGAACAGAAAAGAGAAGAAAGCAAATAGTCAAACTGTGAAAAATATCAGTTGCATTTTGTGCGCCAAGGGCGTATAATAAGAGCACATTCGCGGGTGTAGTTCAATGGTAGAATGTCAGCTTCCCAAGCTGAACACGGGGGTTCGATTCCCCTCACCCGCTCCAAAGCCGAGGTAGAGAAGCTTCTCTGCCTCGGTTTTTTTGTTTTGCGCCGGATGCACCTGGGGAGGAGAGGAATGGGGCTGTCCACAGGTGAAATGGGGGAGGCGTTTGGAAACATGACAAAGAAGCATGGGCTTGCAGAGGGGCTTTTGGTGAATTTGCTGCTTGTGCGTGGTGTGTTCCTATGATACAATCTTGAATAGTTCAATATAGAACTATTCAAGATTGGAAGGGGTGAGCTTGTGAATCCGGGAAAGGTACTATCCCTCATCAAAAGCATGGGAAGCGTCTACCAGAGTATGTGCGAGGGAATATGCCTGGAATACGGCATCCAGCAGCCTGCGCTGGATATTTTGCTGTTTTTGGACAACAACCCCCAGTACAACACGGCAAGGGATATCTGCCATGTGCGGTGTATCCGGCCCAATGTGGTATCCTTCCATGTGGAGCGCCTGGTGGCCGACGGCTACCTGGAGCGCAGTCCTGTGGAGGGTGACCGGAGGAAAATTCAGCTGTCTTGCACGGAAAAGGCCCGGCAGGTGACCCAGAAGGGCCGTGTGGTGCAGCAGGAATTCTACGAGGCGCTGCACGCCGGGCTGTGTGAGGAGGACCGGCAGGTGATGCGGCATTGCTTCCAAGTCATTGAGCGCAATGTGCATCAACTGCAGGAGCGCCCGCCGCACCCGAGGGATGGGCAGGATGGATGACGCCCGTGGGCCGGGCGCACGCTTGAAATCAAGGAGGTCGCTATGAGGAAACTGCTAAAACGAATGGAGAAGAGGGAAGTAGGCTACGCCCTGCTGTGTGCCCTGCTGGTTTTGGGGCAAATCTACTTTGACCTGAAGCTGCCGGACTATATGAGCAATCTCACGGTGCTCATTCAGCAGGAGAGCAGCATGGGGGAGATTTGGAACACCGGGCTTCAGATGCTGGGCTGCGTGCTGGCCAGCGCAGTGCTGTGTGTGGCCTGCGGATACCTGTCGGCCAAGTGCGCCTCCGGCTTCACCTATGTTCTGCGCCGGCACCTGTTTTATCAGGTGATGGATTTGGGACAGGAGGAGATGCTGGACTTTTCCGTACCCAGTCTGATTACCCGCACCACCAATGACATCACCCAAATTCAGATGCTGGTGGCCATGGGCCTGCAAATGCTCATCAAGTCCCCGGTGATGGCGGTGTGGGCGGTGCTCAAGATTCTGGACAAGAACTGGGAGCTTTCTGTGATTACCGCCGGCTTTGTGGTGGCAATCTGCGGCTGCGTGCTGCTGGTGATTGTTCTGGTGGTGCCCCGGTTCCGCAAGGTGCAAAAGCTCACCGACCAAATCAACCGCATTGCCCGGGAAAACCTGTCTGGCATCAATGTGGTGCACGCATTCAATGCAGAGGACTACCAGAACCAGAAGTTTGACAAGACCAACACGGAGATGATGAAGATTCAGCTGTTCAACCAGCGCACCTTCGCCGCTTTGCAGCCGGTGATGAACCTGGGGATGAACGGGCTGTCCCTCACCATCTATTGGGTGGGCGCTGCGCTGGTGGCGGGGATTGCCGCCACGGATATGGCCGCCCGGGTGGAGATGTTCAGCAATGTGGTGGTGTTCAGCACTTACGCCACCTATGTGGTCATGTCCTTTATGATGCTGGTGATGATTTTCATGATGCTGCCCCCTGCCCAGGTGTCTGCCGAGCGTATCAATCAGGTGCTGGACACCAAGGCCCACATCACCCAGGGGCAGACCGAGCGCGGGAAGGGCGAGGGGACGGTGGAGTTTCGCAATGTGTCCTTCCGCTATCCCGGCGCTTCAGAGGATGACCTCACCGACGTCAGCTTCCGGGTGAATCGGGGGGAAACCCTCGCCATCATCGGCGCCACCGGCAGCGGAAAGACCACGCTGGTGAGCCTCATCGCCCGGTTCTACGACGCAACCAGGGGCGAGGTGCTGGTGGACGGTGTGAATGTGAAGGATTACACCTTTGACGCCCTCTATAATAAGCTGGGCTATGTAACCCAAAAGGCGGTGCTCTTTTCCGGCACTGTGGAGGAGAACATCGACTTTGGCCAGCGGAGCAAGGCATACACCCAGGAGGATATGGAGCAGGCCCTTCGCCTGGCCCAGGCAGAGGACTTTGTGGCCAAGTTGGAGGACGGCGCAGCCCACCAGGTGGCGCAGGGGGGCAAGAACTTCTCCGGCGGGCAGAAGCAGCGGCTGTCCATCGCCCGTGCGCTGGCCCGCAAGCCGGAAATTCTGGTCTTTGACGATTCCTTTTCCGCCTTGGACTATCGCACCGATGCGGCCCTGCGCATGGGGCTGGAGCGGGAGCTGAAGGACGTGACCCGCATCATTGTGGCCCAGCGCATCAGCACCATCCGGCACGCCAATCAGATTTTGGTGTTGGATGAGGGAAAGCTGGTGGGCCAGGGAACCCACGAGGAACTGATGGCTCACTGTGCGGTATACCAGGAAATTGCACGCTCCCAGCTGTCTGCGGCGGAGCTGGCCTGAGAGGAGGAAGGAAACCATGCATCCTATGAGAATGGGTCCTGTGGACAAAAGTCACGGCGGACTGCGCGCCGCTTTGAAGCGGGTGCTCCACTACATGGAGCACTACAAGGGCACGATTCTGTTTGCGCTGGTGCTGGCTGCGGTGGGTGCGGTGCTCACCCTGGTCGGCCCCGATCGGCTGGGGGATATGACCAACCTGATGAAGGACGGTCTCACCGGCGAGATTGATATGGCGGCCATTGGGAAAATCGGGGTGACCCTGCTGAGCATCTATCTGGTGAGCAGCCTGTGCACCTTCTTGCAGCACTTTATTATGGCGACCATTACGCTGCGCACCTCCAAGCGGATGCGGGGGGACTTGTGTGAGAAAATCAACAAGGTGCCCCAGAGCTACTTCAACGGGGTGTCCCAGGGTGATGTGCTCAGCCGGATGACCAACGATGTGCAGACCCTTCAGCAGGGGCTGGCCAACAGCCTGCCCGGAATCATCAGTGCCTCCGCCCAGTTTGTGGGGTGCCTGATTATGATGCTCATCACCCAGTGGCAGCTGGCGTTGGCGGTGATTCTGGTGACCATCGTGAGCCTGGTGGTGTTGATGCTGGTGATGACCCGCTCCCAGAAGTATTTTGTAGCCCGGCAGAAGAGTCTGGGCACCCTCAACGGCTTTATTGAGGAGATGTACTCCGGCCATGAGGTGGTTCGCATTTCCCGGGCGGGGGAGAAGCTGAAGGGCCGCTTTGACGGCATGAATGGGGAGGTATATGAGGCCAACTGGCGCTCACAGTTCCTCTCTGGACTGATGCAGCCGCTGATGAATGTCATGGGCAATGTGGGCTATGTGGTGGTGTGCGTCCTGGGTGCAGCGCTGGCAATTGGCGGGGTGATTTCCTTCGGGACGATTATCTCCTTCATCCTCTATGTGCGGCTGTTTACAGCGCCCCTGACCCAAATTGCCCAGGGTATGACCAACCTCCAGACGGCGGCGGCCTCTGCCCACCGTATCTTCGAGTTTTTGGATGCTGAGGAGATGGCCGACGAGAGCGGCAAGACGCAGCGCCTGGAGCAGGTGCAGGGTGCTGTGACCTTTGATCATGTGCGCTTTAGCTATCCTGACAATGCGGAGAAAATCATCATCAAGGACTTTTCTGCCCAGGTCAAGCCGGGGCAGAAGGTAGCCATTGTCGGCCCCACAGGCGCTGGCAAGACCACCATGGTCAACCTCCTCATGCGCTTTTTTGAGGTGAACAGCGGCTCGATTACCATTGACGGGGTGCCCATCGGGGCGCTGCGGCGGGAGAATGTCCATGACCTGTTCAGCATGGTGCTCCAGGACACCTGGCTGTTTGAGGGTACGGTGCGTGAGAACCTGGTGTACAATCTCAAAGGCGTCACGGATGAGGATTTGGAGCGGGTGTGCAAGGCCTGCGGCATCGCACACTTTGTCCACGCCCTGCCCCAGGGCTTTGACACCGTGCTGTCGGACAATGTGGCCATCTCGGCGGGGCAGAAGCAGTTGCTCACCATTGCCCGGGCAATGCTGCAAAACAGCCCCATGCTCATTTTGGATGAGGCCACCTCGTCGGTGGATACCAGAACGGAGCTGATTATTCAGCGGGCCATGGATGAGCTCACCAATGGCCGCACCAGCTTTGTGATTGCCCACCGTCTGTCCACCATCAAAAATGCGGATTTGATTCTTGTCATGCGGGATGGGGACGTGATTGAGAGCGGCAACCATGAGCAGCTGATGGCCCAGGGCGGCTTCTATGCGGACTTGTACAACAGTCAGTTTGAGCGCTCGGCCTGAGGTATCTGCATCACATCAAGCAAATAGACCGCTATCCCTTCGGGGATAGCGGTCTATTTTGGTCTATGTGGGGGAGTGGATTAGTAGTTCTGCGCCTTGCGCTCGAAGTAGGCGCCGGGGTGGGCACAGACGGGGCAGAGGGAGGGGGCGTCCTTACCCACATGGATATGACCGCAGTTGCGGCACACCCAGATGGTCTCGCCCTGGGCGGAGAATACCAGGTTATCCTCCACATTGCCCAGCAGCTTCAGATAGCGCTCCTCATGCTCCTTCTCGATGGCGGCAACCATCTCGAAGAGGACGGCCAGCCGGTCAAAGCCTTCCTCCTTGGCGGTCTCAGCCATTTCCTTGTACATGGAGGTCCACTCGTCGTTCTCGCCCGCAGCGGCAGCCTTCAGATTTTCCGCCGTGGTGCCAATGCCGTTGAGCTCCTTGAACCAAATCTTGGCGTGCTCCTTCTCGTTGTTGGCAGTTTCCTCAAAAATGGCGGCAATCTGCTCGTAACCATCCTTCTTGGCCTTGCTGGCGAAGTAGGTGTACTTGTTGCGGGCCATACTCTCACCGGCAAACGCTTTCCACAGATTCGCCTCGGTTTTGCTTCCATGAAGTTCCATAAAAAAGCCTCCTGTTCTTAAATAAGAAGAATTCTTATTTTGGATACATAAATGGTAACACATCTTTCCATAGAAAGCAAGGGCTTTTCAATATTTTTCGGAATTTTTTCCGTGGAACCAGACAGACTAAGCCATGTGACACACGATTCACTTGGAGGAGGTATTGCTATGAAACGCAGTTGGGGCATTGTACCTGCCATGGCGCTGGTCTGCGTGCTGCTGGTGGGGTGTAGTTCCGACGATGAGCAGCACAGCCAGCGTGTGGACAACTCGCCCGCAGTCACGCAGTCTGGGGATCACAGTCCCAGAGAGAGCGCCAACAATGACGCCTATCAGGGCGGTGGAGCTGGCGGCACCAACGATGTGGACAACGACGGGCAGCCTGAGTCCAGCACCCATCCCAGCGCCCATCCCAGCACCCATCCCAGCGACCGGGTGAGCGACGGCCCCCTGGATGACATCGGGGATGCCGCCGGGGATTTGATTGGCGGGGCGGGGGACGCCGTGCGTGATGTGGGGGACGCCATTGGCGACGCCGCCAATGACGCCGACCGTGCCTTGGGACACTGAGCCTGCCTGCAATGCAAAACAGCAGACCACGGGGTTGCGTGGTCTGCTGTTTTTCGTTTGAAATCAGATGGGAGGGTGGGGAGCCGATTGGTGTGCGGCGGATTACACTTTGCCGTAGCCGATATAGGCCTCCAGCGTTTCAAGCCCGGTAATGCCGCCTGGCGCTTCTCCCACCTTTCGGAAGCCGTGGCTGGTATAAAACCGGTGTCCCACGGTGTGCTCCGGCGCACAGTGCAGCCGGAGGAACTGTCGGCCCAGGGGGCGGTAGGCGGACACGGCCTGGCCCAGCAGCTGCACGCCAAGACCCTTGCCCTGGGCGTGGGGGAGCAGATAGAGGAAGGGGATATGCCCCACGCACTGGTCTGCCTCATGGCGCAGGTCCAGCTGGAGAATGCCCGCGGGCGTCTGGTTTTGCATGGCGACCAGGACGCTGGTGGGGAAGTAGTCGCTGTGTTTCCTGGCCTCTGCCGCAAATGTGTCCTCGTTGCAGCCATCCAGGGTGCCGTAGATACTCTGCCAGGCATCCCGGCGGGCCTGGCGGTAGAATGCCTCCTCTGCGGTGAAGTCCAGGGGGCGAAACCACAGGTTATAACGGCCGTATTCCTCCGGGTCCTTGGAGTGCCACCAGCGCTGCTTGCCCATGGTGGACAGTGTGCCCAGGTGCCGGGTATCGTTGTAGTACTCCACGGTGGGCACGCCATCCCGGAAGGTGAGCTTGGACACGCTGGTGTTGTCCCCGTGGTGCAGGCGGGCAATTTCCTCCACGGGATAGCCATAAAACTTCGCCATGGCGCAGCGAATGGCGGTGCCATGGGAGAAAATGGCCACGGTCTGCCCCTCGTGGGCTGCGGCAATGCGGGCGATGGCCTGGCTCACCCGGTCTTGCACGGCGGCAAAGGTTTCGCTGCCCTCCACCTGCCAATCGGGGTGGGCGGCATTGAAGGCGGAGAGCAGCTGGGGGGCGCTCCGCCGCAGCTCCCCCCAGGGCTTATCCTCCCACACGCCGCCGCCAATCTCCCGCAGGTCGGCATCAAGGCGGAGCGGGCGCTGCTTTGGTACATAGATGGCGCTGGCGGTGGTCATGGTGCGGTAGAGGTCGCTGGAATACACTGCATCAATGTGGACGTCCCGGAATCGCTGCGCCAGGGCCTCAATCTGCCGGTAGCCGTTGACGGTAATCAGACTGTTGTACCACCCGTGAAAACGGCGGTATACATTGCCCTCCGCCTCAGCGTGGCGGATGAGATAGATGGTGGTCATGTCGGGCGCCTCGCTTTACCAGGGGCGTACCCCGCCGGTGAGCTGGGATACCCGCTCCAGCCCCTGGCTGGCGGCAATCTCACACAGACCGTCCCGCACCTTGAGGGGAGTGAAGGGGTCTGCAAAGCAGGCTGTGCCCACGGCCACGGCGCTGGCGCCTGCCAGCATCAGCTGTGCAGCGTCCTCGCCGGTGGACACGCCGCCCATGCCCAGGATGGGCAGAGAGACGGCATTTGCCACCTCCCACACCATGCGCACCGCCACAGGGAGGACGGCAGGGCCGGACAGACCGCCGGTGTTCATTTTCAGAATGGGGCGGCGGGTATTCACATCAATGCGCATCCCCCGCAGGGTATTGATCAGGGAGAGGGCGTCTGCGCCGGCATCTGCCACGGCACGGGCAATCTCCGTGACGTCGGTGACATTGGGGGAGAGCTTGACCATGACGGGGACGGTGGCGTGGCGCTTTGCCACCTCGGTGACCTCAGCGGCCAGCTCCGGCTTGGTGCCATAGGCAAGACCCCCTGCCTTGACATTGGGGCAGGAGATGTTGACCTCAATCATATCCACCCCGGCGGCAGACAGCTTTTCGCACATCTGCCCGTATTCCTCGGGGGTATTGCCGGAGATGTTGGCGATGACCTTCAAATCATACTGGCGCAGGAAGGGCAGGTCGTGGGCAATGAAGGCGTCCACACCGGGATTTTGCAGGCCCACAGAGTTGAGAATGCCCATGGGGGTTTCCGCAATGCGGGGCGGGGGATTGCCCTCCCGGGGGGCGGCGGTCAGGCCCTTGACACAGATACCGCCCAGCTGGGACAAGTCATAGAACTGACCGTACTCACGGCCAAAGCCAAAGGTGCCAGAGGCCACCACGATGGGGTTTTTCAGCGCCACTCCGGCCAGCTCAACAGCCATAGAGGGTGTGTTACTCATTCCAGTCTACCTCCTCAGCGGGGAATACGGGGCCATCCTTGCAGGCGTGTCTATAATGGCCGTCGGCGGTCTTGCAGGCGCACACCAGGCAGGCGCCCACGCCGCAGCCCATCCGCTCTTCCATGGACACCTGACAGGGGATGCCAAACTCTGACGCCACCTTGGCAACGCTGCGCAGCATGGGCTTGGGGCCGCAGGCCAGCACGGCGGTATAGGCGGGGTTGTCCGTCAGCTCCTGGCGCACCAGAGCATCCACAAACCCATGGTGTCCCAGGCTGCCGTCGTCGGTGGCCAGGCGCACACCGGTGCAGGCTTTGGAGAAGTCTTCCAGCAGCATGGCGTGGTTCCCGGAGCGGAAGCCCAGGATGGCGGTGTGCGCCTCACCGCCGTGGACGGCGCAGCCCAGCATGGGAGGCACGCCAATGCCGCCGCCCACCAGGAGGTAGCGGCCATGGGGGTCCATCTGGAAGCCGTGGCCCAGCGGGCCGAGGACATCCAGGGTTTCCCCAACGCTGCGCTGGGAGAGCCAGTGGGTGCCCTTGCCCCGGTCCTCAAAGACCATGCGAATCAAATCCCGCTCGGCAGACCAGTTGCAGATGGAGATGGGGCGGCGCAGGAGGGTATCCTCCCCGCATTTTACATGGACAAACTGTCCAGGATGGGTGATTTGCGCCGCCATACCCTTGCTCTCAAAGGTGATGGACACAGCCCCTGAGCTCAGGTGGGTGACTTCTAAAATGGTGCAGTGTTGTTCCACAGTCATGGTATCGCTCCCTGCCTTTTCCGATTAGAGGATGGTGATGTACTGCTTGAGCTCGTCCCGCATCTGCTCGGCGGCGGCACGGGCGGCCTCCTGATAGTCCAGGCCGTCCCGGCCGGTCTTTTTCCAGGCGCACATGATCGAGCGGGAGGCGTTGATGATGGCGCCCCGGCCGAACTGATCAAAGGCGTGCTGCACATCCTCGGCGGTACCGCCCTGGGCGCCGTAGCCGGGCACCAGGAAGAAGGTGTGCTCCAGCCGGCGGCGCAGCTCCTTGAGCACGGAGGGGTGGGTGGCGCCCACCACGGCGCCCAGGGCCTGATAGCCGTATTTTCCGGCGGTGTCACGGCCCCAGCGCTCAATGAGATCGCCCATGACCGTATACACCACACGGTCGCCGGCCACCATATCCTGAAGCTCCACGGAGGAGGGGTTAGAGGTTTTAGCCAGAACGAAGGCGGACTTGCCCTTGGCTACGCACACATCCAGGAAGGGGTTGATGGCGTCGGAGCCCATATATCCGTTGAGGGTGACGCAGTCGGCATCAAATGCGGTGCACTCGTTCTGTCCCACCTTGGTGGTGCCCAGCCAGCCCTCGGCATAGGCGGTGGCGGTGCTGCCGATGTCGCCCCGCTTGATGTCCGCAATGACATACAGGCCCTTTTCCTTGGCGTACTGCATGGTGCGCTCCATGACCTCCATGCCCCGCCAGCCCATGTTCTCGTAATAGGCCGCCTGGGGCTTCACGGCGGGCACCACATCGTACAGCGCGTCAATCAGGCCCTTGTTGAACTTCCAGATGGCGTCTGCAGCCCCCGCCAGAGTCTCGCCGTGGCTGGAAAAGCTCTCCTTCTGGATGTGGGCGGGAACATACTCAATGCGGGGGTCCAGACCCGCAACGGTGGGATTCTTCTTGTCCTTAATCAGGTCCTGCAAAATATCAAATGACATGGTTTAGCCCTCCTGATAAATAATCTTACCGGCAGAAATGGTATACTTTACTTTGCCACGAACCGTGCGGCCGTGGAAGGGGGTATTGCGTCCCTTGGAGGCAAACTGCTCTTTGTCAATGACCCATGCCTCGTTGGGGTCAAAAATCACCAGGTCAGCCCCATCTCCCACTCCGATGCGCCCCTTATGCAGGCCCATAATGCGGGCAGGGGAGGCGGACATGAGGGAGATGACCTGGCTGAGGGAACGCCGCCCGGTGTGATACAGCTCGGTGAGCGCCAGCGCCAGGGAGGTCTCCAGTCCCACCATGCCGCTGGGCGCCTCGGCCAGGGGCCGGGCCTTCTCCTCCTCGGAGTGGGGGGCGTGGTCGGTGGCGATGGCGTCGATGGTGCCGTCCTTCAGCCCCTCGATGATGGCCTCCACATCCTTCTTCGTGCGCAGGGGCGGGTTCACCCGGGCCATGGCCCCCTGCTCCAGCACCTCGTCCTCGGTGAAGGTGAAGTACTGGGGGCAGGTCTCGCAGGTGATGTGGACCCCCTTCTTCTTGAA
>CALXDR010000027.1 GCA_944387115.1 uncultured Oscillospiraceae bacterium | reverse complement strand
AGGGAAAAATATTAAAAAAACTTGTTGACAAAGGTTTTTCTTCGTGGTATGATACTCCCTGTTCTGATGTGATTGCATCGAACGCCCCACTTGCGCGAGTGGTGGAATTGGTAGACTCGCTGGCTTCAGGTGCCAGTGCTCGCAAGGGCGTGCGGGTTCGACTCCCGCCTCGCGCACCACCCCCCTCCGGTTATGCCGGAGGGGGTTTTTTCTTCCCCCAGGTGCCTTGCCGCCTGGGGTTTTTCCGTTCTTCCCCCTCCGTCCCATCTCTTCGACGCTTCGACAAAAACTGGGTGTCCCACTTGACAGCCCCAATGCGCAGTGCTATACTACTGGGATAAAGTGCTAATGCGCAAAATCAACAATCCTGTCGAGGGGGAAGACGATGAAACAAATTTTCTCCAAGCTGACGCCCTACTGGCCCCAGATGCTTGGCTCTGCATTGCTCATGGCCCTGTCCGCTGTGGGACAGCTCATGCTGCCCACCCTGATGAGCGGGGTGGTGGACCAGGGGATTTATCCCCGCAACTTCCCCCTGATTGTGCAATCCTGTGTGTATATGCTCCTCATTGCCGTGATGAGCATGGCGGCCAGCGCCATCGGCATCCATCTGAGCACCACCACGGTGACCTCCTTTTCCGCCGGCCTGCGCTCCCTGGTGTTTGGCAAGGTGATGGGGCTTGGCCACCAGTCCTTCGGCGTGCTGGACACCGGCGCACTGGTCACCCGCTCCACCCAGGACGTGGACACCGTCACCTGGGTGGCCAGTATGCTCTCCAGCAGCATCATCTCCATCCCCGCCATGTTCCTGGGCGGGGTCATCCTCTCCTTCCGTGTGGACCCGGGCCTGGCCTCCATCATCCTGTGCGCCGTCCCCCTGGTGTTCCTCCTGGTGGTGTTCATCGGGCGCAATGTCACCCCCCTGTGGCAGCGCTCCGACGCCTACATAGACCGCCAAAACGAGCTGATGCGCCAGCGTCTGCGGGGCATTCGGGTCATCCGGGCCTTCCGGCAGGAGCCGCTGGAGCATGAGAAAATCGCCGACGCCACCCACATCATGGCGGACAATATCATCCGGGCCAATGTGGCCATGCAGTCCCTCAACCCCATCGCCACCTTCCTGCTCAACACCGCCGCCCTCATCATCCTGTATGTGGCGGCGGCGGGGATGGAGTCGGGCGCCTCGGCGGCCACCGGGGGGCAGGTGCTGGCTCTGGTGCAGTACGTCTCCTTTATTATGACCGGGGTGCTCACCGCCTCCCATGCCATTGTGATGATTCCCCGCACCACCATCGCCTGCCGGCGCATTGCCCAGGTGCTGGATTTGCCCGACGACCAGCAGGAACAGGGGGCGCAGGCCCGCATCAGCGGGGGCATTTGTCTGGAGGACGTGACCTTTTCCTTTGACCCGGATTCCGAGCCCGCCGTCAGCCATGTGAGCCTGTCCATCCAGCCCGGCCAGCGAGTGGCCATCATCGGGAGCACGGGAAGCGGAAAGTCCACCCTGGTGCAGCTGCTGCTGGGCTTTCGCACCTGCCAGAGCGGCCGCATTCTGCTGGACGGCGTGGACAGCCGCACCCTCACCGGCTCCTCCATCCGCCGGCAAATCAGCTGCGTGCTCCAAAAGACCGCCATTTTCACTGGCACCATCCGGGAAAACGTGGCCATGGGCCGCCCCGACGCCACCGACGAGGAGATTCTCCACGCCCTGGACATTGCCCAGCTGCGGGACTTTGTGGACAACCTTCCCGACGGCCTGGACCATGTGCTGGAGCTGTCCGGCTCCAACCTGTCAGGGGGGCAGCGCCAGCGGCTGGCCATTGCCCGGGCCGTACTCAAGGACGCCCCCATCTACATCTTTGACGACAGCTTTTCCGCCCTGGACTTTCTCACCGAGTCCCGCCTGCGCGCCCGCCTGGGGGAGGAGCTGGGGGAGCGCACCCAGATCATCGTCACCCAGCGGGTGACCACTGCCCGCAGCGCCCACCGCATCTTCGTCATGGAGGAGGGCCGCCTGGTGGACCAGGGCACCCACGACCAGCTCCTCCCCCGGTGCAAGGTGTACCGGGAAATCTATCAATCCCAGACAGGAGGTGATGCCCAGTGAGACGGCGCACCGTACAAACCGATGTGACAATGACCACCAAACAGCGCCTGGGCATCTACGGAAAGCTGTTTTGGGAGGCCCGTCCCATCTGGCACTGGCTGGCCCTGAGCTGTGTGCTCTGCCTGATCATCATCGCCTGCGCCGTGCTCTCCCCCAAGCTGATGGGGCAGGTCACAGGGGCCATCTACGACTACTGGGTGACCCGCTCCAGCGGCGGCCAGACCGACCCCCTGGTGCCCGCCGTGCTCCCCACGCTGCTCATCCTGCTGGCCTCCTACGGGGTCAGCTCAGGGGTGCGCTACGCCAATATGTCCCTGATGAACCATGTGGTGAGCCACCACTACACCTGCGCCATCCGCATCCGTATGTCGGAGAAAATCCGCCGCCTGCCGGTGAAATTTGTGGACAGCACCCCTGTGGGGCAGATTTTGGAGAATATGACCGGGGACGTGTCCGCCATGGGCAACTCCATCCACCAAATCATTGAGACCCTCATCCAGGGGCTGCTCCAAATGCTTCTCATTGCCGTTGCCATGCTGGCCGAGGACTGGCGGCTGGGCCTGATTGTGCTGGCGACCGCCCCCCTCTCCCTGCTGTGCTCGGTGAAGATTTCCGGGGCAAGCCGCCCCTACCACCGGGCCTCCTTCCGGGAGATTGCCCAGCTGTACTCCGTGGTGGAGGAGAGCTACACCAACTTCTCCACCATCAAGGCCTATAACCTGGAGCAGGCCATGGCGGAAAAGCACAACCACACCAACCAGCGCCAGCGCCGCGCCCAGCAGCGGGCCAACCTGCTCTCCGCCCTCATCCAGCCCAGCGTCACCCTCCTCAACGCCCTGACCTATGTGGTGCTCAACCTGGCCGGCGGCTGGCTGGCGGTGCAGGGCGCGCTGTCCATTGAGTCGGTGGTGACGGTGGTGCTCTTCGCCCGCCAGTTCTCCGCCCCCATGGAGATGATGGCCAACGGATTGAGCCAGATGCAGCGGGTCACCACCGCCGCCAGCCGGGTCTTCGCCTTCCTGGAGCAGCCGGAGGAGGACCCCCGCAGCGGGGCAGTACACCCCGAGCGCACCCGGGGCATGGTGGAGTTTCGCAACGTGTCCTTCTCCTACGCCCCCGACCAGCCCCTCATCCGCAGCCTCACCTTCCGCGCCAATCCCGGCGAAACCATCGCCATTGTCGGCCCCACGGGGGCGGGCAAAACCACCATTGTCAACCTGCTCATGGGCTTTTACGACCTGAAGGGGGGCGAGATTCTGGTGGATGGCCAGCCCATGTCCCAGATGAGCCGGGACGAGGCCAGGGCGCTGTTCGGCATGGTCCTGCAGGACACCTGGCTGTTCCGGGGCACAGTGGCGGAAAATGTGGCCTACGGCCGCCCTGACGCCACCCGGGCGGAGATTGTCCAGGCCTGTCAGGAGGCCTACTGCGACCACTTCATCCGCACCCTCCCCCAGGGCTATGACACCATCATCGGGGACGAGGTCACCACCCTGTCCGGGGGGCAAAAGCAGCTGCTCACCATCGCCCGGGCCATTCTGGCAGACCGCAGGCTGCTCATTTTGGACGAGGCCACCTCCAATGTGGACACCCGCACCGAGGTGCTCATCCAGAAGGCCATGGACAAGCTGATGGCGGGGCGCACCTGCTTTGTCATCGCCCACCGCCTGTCCACCATCGTCAATGCCGACCGCATTCTGGTCATCCGCGACGGGGATATTGTGGAGCAGGGCACCCACAAGGACCTGCTGGCGCTGGCGGGCTTTTACGCCCAGCTGTACGCCAGCCAGTACGACAGGGCCGTATAACAAAAAGGAGGACACCCTGGGGTGTCCTCCTTTTTTGTGCTGTTAAGCGGGGTTGAACATATCCTTGCCCAGACCGCAGGTGGGGCAAACCCAACTGTCGGGAATCTGATCGAAGGGGGTGCCGGGGGCGATGCCGTTGTCGGGGTCGCCCACAGCGGGGTCATACTCATAGCCGCAAACGCAGATGTACTTCTCCATGGTCGTTGTCTCCTTTCCAATGATCACACGTCGCCGTGTCCACCTCTATACATACCAAATCAGAGCGCTTCTGTCAAGGGGGTGCGGAGGCATATCCCAGGGGGATGGGACATACACTGCCGGTACAACAACCTTTGAGGAAAAGAGGTTCCGCCATGAAACGATTGCTTGCCCTGGCCCTGGCGCTGCTCTGCCTGTCCCCCCTCCGCTCCCAGGCGGCCAGCGTGGCCATCACCGCCCCCTCCGGCATCCTCATGGAGCAGTCCACGGGAAAGATTCTCTATGAGCAGGACGCCACCACCCAGTACGAGCCCGCCTCCGTCACCAAGGTGATGACCCTGCTGCTGGTGATGGAGGCCATTGACGGCGGCGCCCTGGCCTGGGATGACCTGGTGACCGCCTCCGCCTACGCCTGCTCCATGGGCGGCTCTCAAATCTGGCTGAAGGAGAACGAGCGGCTCACCGTGCAGGACATGGTGAAGGCGGTGGCAGTGGCCTCCGCCAACGACTGCGCCGTGGCCCTGGCAGAGCACATCGCCGGCACGGAGGAGGCCTTTGTGGAGCGGATGAACGCCCGGGCGCAGCAGCTGGGCATGGCGCACACCACCTTCCGCAACTGCACCGGCCTGCCCGCCGAGGGGCACCTGTCCTGCGCCTACGACATCGCCCTGATGAGCCGGGAGCTGATGGCCAACCACCCCCAAATCCAGCAGTTCACCACCATCTGGATGGACACCCTGCGGGAGGGGCAGTTCCAGCTGACCAACACCAACCGCCTCATCTTCTACTACGACGGGGCCACCGGGCTGAAAACCGGCTTCACCGACACCGCCCTGTTCTGCCTGTCCGCCACAGCCCACCGGGACGGCATGGACCTGATTGCCGTGGTCATGCACGCCCCCACCTCCAACGACCGCTTTGAGAGCGCCAAAGCCCTGCTCAACTACGGCTTTGCCAACTACGCCCTCACCCCCGTCTACCCCGATCAGCCACTCCCCCCCGTCCCCGTGACCCTGGGGGAGTGCGCCGCCGTGCAGCCTGTCCCCGCCGGGGACTGCACCGTTTTGCTGGAGAAGGCCGGGGGGAGCCAGGTGAGCACCCAAGTCACCCTCCCCGAGGAGGTGACCGCCCCCGTGGAACCGGGGCAGGTGCTGGGGCAGATGACCATCCTGGTGGACGGCAGCCCTGTGGAGCAGGTGGATTTGGTGGCCGACCAGGGGGTGGCGCGGCTGACCACCCTGGGCATCTTCCGCACCCTGCTGCAAGACTTTTTCCACCAGGCCCCCCAATGAGCAAAGAGCGCTCCCCCGGCAGGGTGTTCTGCCGGGGGAGCGCCTGTATGGGTCAGAACCCCCCTTTTGTTTGACGGGGAATCCTCTGCGGACGGCCCTTCAGATACCCGCCAGGGCCTGGGCCACATCTTCAATCAAATCCCCGATGTCCTCCAACCCCACAGACAGCCGCACCAAATCGGGAGAAACTCCGGCACTGCGCAGCTCCTCTTCGTTCATCTGCCGGTGGGTGGCGGAGGCGGGGTGGAGAATGCAGGTCTTGGCGTCCGCCACATGGGTGGCGATGGAGGCCAGCTTCAGCCCCGCCATAAACCGCTCGGCGGCCTGCCGTCCCCCCTTCACGCCGAAGGAGATGACCCCGCTGCACCCCCGGGGCAGGTACTTCTCCGCCAGGCTGTGGCAGGGGTCGCCGGGCAGGCCGGGATAGCGCACCCAGGCCACCTGTTCATGGCCCTGCAGGAATCGGGCCATCTCCAGGGCATTGTTGCTGTGCTGGGCCATGCGCAGGGGGAGGGTCTCCATGCCCATGCCCAAAATCCAGGCGTTCATAGGGGCGGGGGTGGCGCCAAAGTCCCGCATGAGCTGCACCACCGCCTTGGTGATGTACGCACCCCCCTGCCCAAACTGCTGGGTATAGGTCACTCCGTGGTAGCTGGGGTCGGGGGTGGTCAGGCCGGGGTACTTGTCCTTGTGGGCGTCCCAGTTGAAGTTTCCAGAGTCCACAATGGCCCCGCCCAGGGCGGCGGCATGGCCGTCCAGGTATTTGCTGGTGGAGTGGGTGACGATGTCCGCCCCCCACTGGAAGGGCTTGCACCCCCAGGGGGTTGCAAAGGTGTTGTCCACAATGAGGGGCACCCCCTGCTGGTGGGCCACCCTGGCAAACTTCTCAATGTCCAGCACCGTCAGGGCGGGATTGGCAATGGTCTCGCCGAACAGCGCCTTGGTATTGGGGCGGAAGGCCGCCCGCAGCTCCTCCTCGGTGCAGTGGGGGGAGACAAAGGTGAAGTCAATGCCCATTCGCTTCATGGTCACGGCAAACAGATTGTAGGTGCCCCCGTAGATGGCAGAGGAGGACACCACATGGTCCCCCGCCGAGGCGATGTTGAACACCGCAAAAAAGGTGGCGGCCTGCCCCGAGGAGAGGAGCATGGCAGCCGTACCCCCCTCCAGGTCGCACAGACGGGCGGCCACGGCGTCGCTGGTGGGGTTTTGCAGCCGGGTGTAAAAGTATCCGGAGGCCTCCAGGTCAAAGAGCTTGCCCATCTCCTGGCTGCTCTCGTAGCGGAAGGTGGTGGACTGCACAATGGGAATGTTGCGCGGCTCCCCATTGCCGGGCTGGTATCCGGCGTGGAGGCATTGGGTGTCAAAGTTCACGGGATCTCTTCCTTTCTCTTGGCGTTTGGCCTAACTCTCTTTGACACAATAGCACAACAGCGTAGAAAAATCAAGGCTCCACCGCCGTCAGCGGCTGGGACAAATCCAGCGCCCCGTACGCCGTCAGCCGCTGTCCCTCCACCAAAAGGCGCACCTGCTCCACCTCTTCCAGGCTGCACAGGCTCTCCGCCAGGGAGACCACCACCAGCAGCTGCTCCTCCCGGCTGTCCGGGATGTGCTGCGTAAACGCCCCAGACAGGTTCAGGGTACACACACCCCGCTCCACACGCACCCCCAGCACCTCCAAATCGCCGGGCAGCAGACCCTCCAGCCCCTCCTCCTGGGGCCCGGCCAGCAGCGCCTGAACCACCGCCTGGGCGGCGGAGTCCTCCCGGTTCAGCTGAAGACGCCGCCGCTCAAAGCCCAGGTCCTCCCCGCCAGCCCGGCGGAAATAGAGGCAGGCCGTCACCTGTCGCAGCTCCGCTTCCCCCGAGCGCATCACATCCTGGGGGGAAAAGACCTGGCGGTCCCGCTCGGGCAGCTCCCGCCCGTTGACGGTGATGCGCACCTGCTCCACCCCCGCCAGCTGCGTCATGGTGAGGGCCAGGCAGCAGTCGGCCAGGGTGAGGTCAATGCCCACCAGGTCGCCATAGGGCTGGGAGAGGTCCAGGGTGAGCTCCCCCTCCTCCAGCCGCCAGCCCAGCAGGCGTGTGCCCTCGGGAATGGGGCTGACCAGGCCGCCGGACTCCGCCGGACCCTCCAGCAGGGCGCCGCACAGGTCCGCCACCGTCTCCGGCCCTGTGTAGCGCACCGGGCGCAGGGCCGAGCCGGTCATCAGCATCTGCTCCCGGCGGTTGTAAAACCACAGGGAGAGGGGCTGGCCGTGCTCCTCTGAGCCGGCGCACCCGGTCAGGCACACCGCCCACACCGCCGCTGCCAGCAGGGCGCTAACCATCCGCTTCACTGTGTGCACCACGCACCCCTCCCTCCTCTGTCAGCGCCGGAAACACCGCTTCAAAGCGGGTGCCCGGCACATCTGTTCTCCGGCATACATTGATGTGCCCTCCGTGGAGCCGGGCGGCGTCCTTTGCAATGGACAGCCCCAGCCCTGTGCCCCCCGCCGCCCGGGAGCGGGCCTTGTCCGCCCGGTAAAACCGGTCAAAGATTTTGGGCATATCCTCCTCCGGGATGCCCACTCCCGTGTCCTCCACCGTGAGGAGCACGCAGTTGTGCTCCCGGTGCGCCTTCACATCCACCCGCCCCCCGGGCAAATTGTACTTGATGGCGTTTTCCACCAGATTGAAGGCCACCTGATACAGGTCGTCCTCATTGGCCAGCAGGGTGCAGTCGGGCTGGAGCACCGCATATAAATCCACCTGGTTGGCCTGGGCCAGGGGGCGGAGCATATGCACCACCTTTTGCACCACATCGTCCAGCTCCACCGGCTCCCGCCTCCGCTCCGCCTTGGCATCCAGCCGGGTGAGGGTGAGCAGCCGCTGGCTGATGCGGGTGAGCCGGTCGGCCTCCTCCCCGATGTCGTGGACAAACTCCCGCACCGTCCCGGGGTCCACATCGGGATTTTGCAAAATGGAATCGGTGAGCAGGCGGATGGAGGCCAGGGGCGTTTTCAGCTCATGGGAGGCGTCGGACACAAAGCGCCGCCGGGCCTCCTCGGTGATCTGGAGGCGGTGGGTGAGCTGGTTGAACTCCGTGGCCAGCTGGGCCATCTCGTCCTTCCCCCTCGGCTCCACCCGGTGGCTGTACTCCCCCTCCCGCACCCGGCGGATGCCCCCCAGCAGCACGGCGGTGTTGCGGGTGAGGGCCTTTGCCAGCACCAGCACCATCAGGCAGGCCACCAGGCAAATCACCAGGGAGATGTAGCGCAGGTTGGACTGGATGGAGAGGAGCACCTGGGCCTGCTGGGTATCGTACTCATAGAGATACACCGCCCCCAACGTCACTCCCCGGTACACCATGGGCACCGCCGCCCGGGAACAAAAGGCCCCCTCCCGGTACTCCGAGCCCACCACATCCTCCCCCCGCAGGGCGGCCACCACCTCCCCCATCAGGGCGTAGTCCCCCTCCCGGTTGTCCAGCTGGGAGCTGTCATAGAGAATCAGACCCGCCGCATTGGTAATCACCACCCGGGTGACCTGAAGCTCCTCCAGCAGCGACATGGCCTGCTCCACCCCCTCCGCCGTCAAGCTCTCAGACACCGCCAGGGCGCTGCCAATGGTGAGCGCCTGCCCCTTGAGGGCGTTTTCCTTGGTGGAAAACACCATGTCCTGGGCCATTAAAATGGGATATGTGTTGAGCACAAGCAAAATCACCGCCGCCACCAGCAGATAGCTGAGGGCATATTTGCTCTGTATGCTGCGGAAGAAGGGCACCCTTCCGCTGCCCGCTCCGCCCGCTCTGCCCGTCCTACCCTCTGCGCCCAGCTGCTCCATGCCTTCTCCTCCTCTCTGTTCTGTTGCTGCGTGTCATGGACTGCTCAGATAGTACCCCACTCCCCACTTGGTGAGGATGTACTGCGGGCTGGCGGGGTTTGGCTCCAGCTTCTCCCGCAGGCGGCGGATGTGGACATCCACGGTGCGAAATTCGCCCACATACCCATACCCCCACACCATATCCAGAAGGGCCTCCCGGCTGTACACCCTGCCCGGATTGCGCATCAGCAGCTCGATGAGGTCAAATTCCCTGGCGGTCAGCTCCACCGGCGTGCCGTCCCGCCAGGCCGCCCGCTCCGCCGTGTCAATGGAGAGGGCCCCCAGCGTCAGGCGGCTGGCACTGGGCTGCGAGGCCGCCTGTCCCGCCCGCCGCAGCAGGGCCCGGATGCGTGCCTTGACCTCCAGAATGTTAAAGGGCTTGGTGATGTAGTCGTCCGCCCCGCACTCAAAGCCAATGAGCTTGTCCATGTCCTCTCCCCGTGCGGTGAGCATGACGATGGGCACGTTGGAGAACTCCCGAATGCGCATACACGCCTGGAGCCCGTCAATCTTGGGCATCATCAGGTCGAGGATAATCAGGTCGAACCGCCCGCTGCGGGCCTTCTCCACCGCCTCGGCGCCGTCCACCCCCGTTTCCACCTGATACCCCTCGTTCTCCAGGTTGAATTTGATGCCCTTGAGGAGCACCCGTTCATCGTCTACCACCAAAATTCTGGGCATACGCCCACCTCCTTCTGTGTGCATTGCCCGTTAGGACACCGTCACCAGGGTGAGCAGCCCCTCCACCAGAGCCTGCCCAAACCCCTCCACATAAATCAGCTCCTCGGGATAGCGGAAACCCCCGTGGGCAATGCGGTAGGCCAAAATCGCCCTGCCCCGCTGGGGGCCAATGCCGGGCAGCTGCTCCAGCTGCGCCAGGGAGGCCCGGTTGAGGTCCACCCGCTCCCCAAAGGCCACCGGATAAAAGACCGGCTGGGGCGAGGGCAGGCACTGCACGGGCTGATAGCCCGCCTGGGCGCTGTGATGCCACCAGAGCATCATCCCCAGGGTGAGCCCTGCCACCCCCGCCGTCCACCATATTCCAATGCGTCCCTTCATGCATTCCACCCATTTCCCCGGTTGCATCCGCTGCAAACATTTGATATAATGGGAATAACCTGTCGAACAGCAGCTGTGCAAAACAACACAGCGGGTGCGCCCCTTGCGCCGTCCGGCCGCCCCTGTGCCACTATGATACCACACTTTTCGCAGCTGTGGTATCATAATCCAACTGTTTTGCCCGCTGGCCCAGGCCGAGGAAGCAGCCCTTCCCAAGGCTGTGTCGTCCTCTGCCAACATGATACCACACAGAGAAGGAGAATCCCATGAAAAAATATTGCGCACGCTGGCTGGCGCCCGTCCTGGCCCTGGTGATGGCCCTCTCCCTCACCGCCCCCTCCGCCCTGGCGCTGGAGGATCCGCAGCCCCACGCCGGGGCAGCCATCATTGTGGATGGCGACCACAACGAGGTACTCTACGACTACAACGCCCACCAGCGGATGTACCCCGCCTCTGTGACCAAGATTATGACCTCTCTGGTGGTGCTGGACGCCATTGACAAGGGGGAGCTGACTCTGGAGACCCCCGTCACCGCCTCCGCCACCGCAGTGACCCTCCCCGAGGGCAGCTCCACGGCGGGCATCAAGGAGGGTGAGGTGCTCACCATTGAGCAGCTGCTCTACTGCGACCTGGTCCCCTCTGCCAACGAGGCGTGCAACATCCTGGCCGAGGCCGTGTCCGGCTCCAACCAGGAGTTTGTCAAGCGCATGAACGACAAGGCCGCCGAGCTGGGCATGACCGACACCAACTTCACCAACCCCCACGGGCTCCACGACCCCAACCACTACACCACCGCCTATGACATCTATCTCATGGCGGCGGCGGCGATGAAGTACGACATCTTCCGCACCATTGTCTCCACCCCCGTCTATACCCTTCCGGCTACCAACCTGTCCGACGCCCGCACCCTCCACACCACCAACTCCCTGCTGAGCAACTGGTACGCCATCGGCTACACCTATTCCAAGGCCATCGGCATCAAGACCGGCTACACCGGCGAGGCGGGCCGCTGTCTGGCCGCCGCCGCAGTGGACGAGCAGGGACGCACCTTTTACAGCGTCATCCTCGGCTCTGAGTACGCCCTGGACGAGCAGGGCAAGGAGGTGCGCTATTCCTTCTCCGAGACCTCCCGGCTGCTGGAGTGGGCCTTCCACAACTTCCAGCGCCTCACCCTGCTGGACGAGAGCACGGAGAACACCGTGCGTGAGCTTCCCGTCACCCTGTCGGACGACGCCGACTATGTGCTGGTGCACCCGGTAGGCTCCATTGAGGCCACCGTGCCCAGCGACTACGACCCGGCAAAGGCCAACCTGATTGTGGATTTGCCCGAGAGCCTGGAGGCCCCCGTCAACGCCGGGGACAAGGTGGGCACCATCACCCTGGAGTATGAGGGGGTGTCCTACGGCACCCTGGATATGGTGGTGTCCGACAGCGTGGCACGCTCTGACTTCCAGTATTACCTGCAGGTGGTGCAGACCTACTGGGCCAAGTGGTGGGTGAAGGCCCTGGTCATCGCCTTTGCCGTGCTGGTGTTGGTTCTGGTGTTCTACATGACCCTGCTGCGCCCCCGTCACCGCCGCAGCAGCCGGCGCACCTATGCCGGGGCCAGCCGAGGTGGCTACCGGGGCCGCCGCTGACGGGCAAGTTATTCACAGAAACTTCATAGGACATTCGCAATTTGTCCAACACTCCCACAGGAAAGTCTGGTAGGATAACAGCGTCAGGAAGATACGTTGAACAGACGATTCTTGAATTCCTCCCTCTCTTTTCTCAACAAAGCCGCAGCGGGCAGCCCTCCGGGGCTTCCCGCTGCGGCTTTTCCCATCGAAATAGGCGAATTTTGCCCAAACCACCTTGCCTTCCCCGGTGAAAGCCGCTAGAATAGAGCTACCCAACATCACAGAGGAGTGACCCATCGTGAAGAAACCATGGTTGCCCGCCCTGCTCTGCACGGTAATGCTTTGCCTGCTCACCGCCTGCCATTCCGCCGCCCCAGAGCCGGACGGACGGCTCTCCGCCGCCCTGCTCCGGGAGGACCCCGCCGCCTTCCTCGGTCACACCGCCCAGGAGATTGTCCCCGCCCTGGGTGCCTCCGGCAGCTGGCAGGAGGATGCCCACTGGGTGGGCGGCTATCACCCCCAGCAGCTGGACGCCGCCGGAGAGGCGGAGTACACCGCCGGGGAGATCACCCTCACCTTTGACCCTGACCTGCGCTGTGTGGCCCTCTCCTTCCCCCCGTCCGCTGTGTCCACCCAAAAGGCGTTTGACGGTGTGCGCACCGAGGACACCCTCCAGCGCCGCCTGGAGGATGCGGGCTGGAGTGTCACCCAGACCCCCCGGGAGGACTGGGAGCCTGCCGCACCCTCATCTGCGCTGTCCCTGTGCGCCTATTCCCCCCAGCACAGCGGCGTGCGCTATGACTACTCCGGCCAGCAGGGGGTGGAGATGGTAGAACTGCACTGGCTGGAGGCAGGGCGCACCATCCCGGACACCCTGGAGGGGGCGGAGCTGTCCCAGCTGCTGGGCCTTTCCAAGGAGGAGCTGCGCACCCGCTACAACGCCGTGTCCCACTACCAGACGCCGGAGGGTGCAGCCCTGACCCTGACCTTCTCAGAGGATGGGACGCAGAGCGTCCTCACCGGGGTGGAGGTGCGGGGGCTGTCCGGTATGACGCTGTACGGGCGGGCCGTGGACGAGGATATCCTCACCCAGGCCCATGCCTGGCGGAAGAATCTAGGGGCCAGCATTCAGCTCTCCCTCCCCGCCCTCCAGGGGGACGCCGCCCAGCTGCTTACCCTCACCCCCCGTGCCCAGTGCGCCCTGGAGGAGTGGCAGTGGAGCCACTGCCTGGATGAGGCAGGCCGGCACCTGCTCACCATCACCCGGGCAGAGGCGTATACCCCTGCGCTCTATCCTCCCCAGGAGCAGACCTATCAGGCCGCCTGCACCGCCCTGGACGCCGCCTATACCGCCCCCGAGGGTGGGAGCGTGGAAACCCTGCGCACCGACCTGAACAACGACGGCCTGCCCGACGTGCTCCTGCTCACCACCCCCGCCCAATACAGCGGCACTTACCAGCTCTACCCCCTGCTCTGGCAGCAGGGGGGGCTGGAGGGGGCAGCGGGGGAGGCCCCCCTCCTCTCCCTCCGCCTCACCACCGGAGATGTGAACCAGTGCTATCTGGCGCAGCTCCAGGGTCTGCGCTGCCTGCTGGTGTATGAGGAGGCCCTCACCGGCTCCGCCGCCCTCACCCTGTACCAGTTTACCCAGGGCGACCCCCAGGTGCTCTATCAATGCTCCACCCAGGAGCGTTTCACCCTGGAGCAGGTGCAGCAGGCCCGTTCCACCCTGGTAGACGGCCTGGGCGAGGCCCTCACCCCCCTGCTGCTCAGTCAGCCCGCCCAGTATTTCAGCGGCTCTGCCAGCCAGAACACCTTTGCCCTCACCCCGGTGACCATCTCCAATCCCCGCCCTGTCTACTTAGAGGCCCTGAGCCGCTGGCACACCACCGGCGCCCAGCTGGGCCTGCCCACCGGCAGCCTGATGGCGGATGTCACCCAGGACGGCACCGCCGAACTGCTGGTGCTCTTTAACACCAGCGCCCAGCACCAGGACCTCCCCTCCTCCACCCTCCAGGTGTACACCTGCCAGGCAGACGGCTCCATGGCCCTGCTCTATGAGGCCACCGTCAGCGAGCGCACCTCCACCGACGGCGTGTTCTATCTGGCCCAGCGGGACGGCAAATGTTATCTGCTCCGTGGTGTGATGTCCGCCCAGGAGGGCGCTCTGCCCTGGTACTCCCTGTTCTCTCTGGACGCCTCCGGCGCTCCCGTGGAGGTGGAGGGCGCCCGGGCGGAGAGCGCCGGTCAGGCCGAGGGGGTCATCCAGCAGTTTAACACCCTGCTTGGCGACAGCCAGGCGCTGCTGCTCATGCAGGGGCTCAACCACTTCCGATACACCAGCCCCATCCCCGCCCAGGAGGTGGGCGCACACAGCGGCGCTATCCCCCTAGACGGGGTGCTGGGCGCAGACCAGAGCAGTGTATACGCCGTGCTGGGCATTTGGGAGGATGCCCTGCTGGCCCAGCGGGGCATCACCCTCCAGTTCACCCAGGGGGAGCTTTCCGTCTGCACCCTCACCCAGCCCGGATTCAGCATTCAGGGCGTCCAGGTGGGAGACAGCCGGGCGGACGTACTCCGCCTGCTCGATTCCCTCACCCCCCTGGAGCAGGGAGCGGACAGCCTGACCTATCTCCTGCCCAGCTACGGCAGCCCCCTCTCCCTGCACAATCAGCTCACCCTCACCCTGGAGGGTGATGTGGTCACCCAGATGACCTATTCCGGCTCTGGGAATGCCCCTGGGGTGTGAGGGGGGCTGTGAGTCGAAAAAGTGTTCGGGCTTTTGCATCGGCGAGGTTCGGACGCTTCCGCCGCCCGCAGGGGGCGGAATCAAATCAAATCCCGTGTTTTCCGGGGATATGCGCCTGGAGAAAACACTTTGCTCAGGGGGAATAGGGTGAGAATTCCGCAGGAATCGAACCCTATTCCCCCTGCTTTCTTCTCAAAAAAGTCCTGGGGCTTTTGGTTCATCGTTGGGCAGGTGCGCAACGAACGGCCTGCTTTCTTCTCACAAAAGTCCTGGGGCTTGTGGGGGAAGGCTCACGACGGCTCGGACGCTTCCCCTCATGTCACGCCTCGCTCCCCTCCGCCACGCTTGACTTCCCTCCGACTCAGGGCAAACCCGGCCGGGCTGTGCCCGCCCTGGGCTTTGCCGGGGCTCGGACGCTTCGGTGATGTCACGCCTCGCCTGTTCGCAACGGCTGGCTTCCCTCCGATTCGGAACAAAACCGGGTGGCTCCGCCCCCCTGGGTTTTATTCCTCACTTCGGTCCATCCAGCCTGCTCACGACGGCTCGGACGCTTCCCCTCTGTCATGCTCCGCCTGCTCACGACGCCCGGCTTCCCTCCGACTCAGGGCAAACCCGGCCGGGCTGTGCCCGCCCTGGGCTTTGCCCTTCGCTCCGGTCCATCCGGGCTGTTCGCAACGGCTCCGCACTTCCCCTCAAAGAGGGGAATTTTTTTGCGCAGATGTCGCCCCGCACCGCTTTTTGCGGGAACGGCTCGAAGGGAGGAGATGGGGACTGCAGGTCAAGAAATTTTTCCCCAAGCCCCCTCCTTCCGCCAAATTTTCTCCCTGGGCCCGGGATATAATCCCCTCAAATCAACCACAGGAGGACAAGCCATGCCAATTCACGTGGAACAAACCGCTGGACAGGTGTCCATCCAGCTCTCCGGGGAAATTGACCACCACGGAGCACGCTCCATGATGGGCCAGCTGGAGGACGCCATCGCCGCCCGCATGCCCACCCAACTCACCCTGGATCTGTCCGGCGTGACCTTTATGGACAGCTCGGGCATTGCGGTGCTGCTGCGCACCCTGCGGCAAATGGAACAGTTAGGCGGCACCCTGCGGGTGGTGCGCATTCCCCCCCAGTCTCGGCGGGTGCTGGATGCCGCTGGCGTGGGCCGCCTGGTCACACTGGAATAAGGAGGGGTACATCTTGAACATCATCGATCAGGCCACCGTGGCCTTCAGCTCCCGCTCGGCCAACGAGGGCTTTGCCCGTGCCGCCGCCGCCTGCTTCGCCGCCCAGCTCGACCCGACGCTGGACGAGGTGGCGGACATCAAAACCGCCGTATCCGAGGCGGTGACCAACGCCATCGTCCACGCCTATCCCAACCAGCTGGGGCGCATCACCATGCGCCTGCGCCTGCTGGAGGGGAACATCCTGGAGGTTCAAATCAAGGACACCGGGGTGGGTATCCCCGATGTGGCCCAGGCCCGGGTGCCGCTGTTCACCACCGGCAACGAGGAGCGCTCCGGCATGGGCTTTACCATCATGGAGAGCTTTATGGACAAGCTCACAGTCCGCTCCCGTGTGGGTCAGGGCACCACCGTGACCATGCGCAGGCGCATCGCCCGCCGGGCGGGCGCAGCCCGGTGAGGGTGACAGACGCCCCCTCCCTGCTGGAAGCGGCTCAGGCGGGGGACAATGCCGCCTGTGAAACCCTGCTGCTGGACAACAGCGGCCTGATCTGGTCGGTGGCCCGCCGCTACTACGGCCGGGGCGTAGACCCGGAGGACCTGTACCAGCTGGGCTGTCTGGGCTTTCTCAAGGCAGTGCGGGGGTTTGACCTGTCCTTTGGCACCCAGTTTTCCACCTATGCCGTGCCCAAAATCGCCGGAGAAATCCGCCGCTTCCTCCGGGACGACGGAGCGGTGAAGGTGAGCCGCAGCCTGAAGGAGCGGGCCACCTCCCTGCGGCAGGTGCGCCAGCAGCTCGCCCTCCGGCAGGGGCGTGAGCCAACCCTCACCGAGCTGTCCGAGGCCACCGGCCTCACCCCCGAGGACATCGCCGCAGCGGATGCCGCCTGCCTGTCCGTCACCTCGCTGCAAAACGAGTACGGGGAGGACGGCTTTACCCTGGAGGACGTTCTGGGCACTGTGGGGATGGAGGACGAGGTGGTGGAGCGCCTCACCCTCCGCCAGGCCATCGACCAGCTGCCCGAACGGGACCGCCAGGTGATTTTACTCCGCTTCTACAAGTCCCTCACCCAGGACCGGGCCGCCCGGGTGCTGGGGGTCAGTCAGGTGCAGGTCTCCCGCATTGAGCGGCGGGCCATTGCCCGGCTGCGGCAGGCGCTGGAAGGATAGGCCGGGGTTGCATTCCCCCGGTGTTCATGCTACTATGGAAATCATCCCCGCACCTTGCAGAGGATATTCCTCAGAATTTGGAGTGTACGCCATGAATCCTATCCTTTACATTGTCGTCCCCTGCTACAATGAGGAGGCGGTTCTCCCCGAAACTGCCCGCCGCCTGCGGGAAAAGCTGGAGCAGCTGATGGGCCGGGGCGCCATTTCCCCCGCCAGCCGTGTCCTCTTTGTCAACGACGGCTCCAAGGACCGCACCTGGCCCCTGATTTGCCAGCTTCACGCCCAGAGCCACCTGATGTGCGGCATAGACCTCACCCGCAACCGGGGCCATCAAAACGCCCTTTTGGCGGGGCTGATGACCGCCAAGGACCGGGCGGACGCCGTCATTTCCATGGACGCCGACCTCCAGGACGACATCAACGCCGTGGATGCCATGGTGGACAAGTTCCGGGAGGGGGTGGACATCGTCTACGGCGTGCGCTCCTCCCGCAAGCGGGACAGCTTTTTCAAGCGCACCACCGCCGAGGGGTTCTACCGGCTGATGAACCTGATGGGCGCTGAGACGGTGTTCAACCACGCCGACTACCGTCTGATGTCCCGCCGTGCCCTGGAGGGTCTGTCCCAGTTCCGGGAGGTCAACCTCTTTCTGCGGGGCATTGTGCCCATGATTGGCTACCGCACAGACACCGTGGAGTATGAGCGTGGGGAGCGCTTTGCCGGCCAGAGCAAGTATCCCCTGGGCAAGATGCTCTCCTTTGCCGTAGAGGGCATCACCTCCCTGTCTGTCAAGCCCCTGCGCATGATTACCGGCCTGGGCTTTCTCATTTTCCTCGTCTCCCTGGGCATGATTTTCTACAACCTGGTGCGCTGGATGGGGGGGAACACCGTCACCGGCTGGGCCAGCCTGTCCTGCTCTTTGTGGCTGCTGGGCGGTCTGATTCTCCTCTCTCTGGGGGTCATTGGGGAGTATGTGGGCAAGCTCTATCTGGAGAGCAAGGCCCGCCCCCGCTTTCTCATCCGTGAGATTGTAGGGGATGAGCAGCCCCCCAAGGACTGACCAGTGCCGCTCCATTTGTAACGAGTTTCTGAATTTTCTACTGTCCCCCTTGATTTTTCCCCGGCGAGGGCATACAATAAAGGCAGTATGTAGTGGTATATCACACTGTCTTTTCCCGACTGACGACAAGGAGGAACTGTTATGAGCTTTGATTTCGAGCAACTCAAGGAGCGATTCACAGACGTGGCCCAGGCCAGTCTGGCCAAGGCCCGTGAGCTGACCGACACCGGCGTTGCCAAGGCCAAGGTGATGACTGAGGTGGGCAAGCTGAAGGTGCAAAACTCCACCGAGCAGGGCAACATCCGCCGTGCCTACATCGAGCTGGGCAAGCTGTACTATGCCGAGCGCGGCTCCGCTCCCGAGGCGGCCTATGCCGACCTGTGCCAGAAGATTACCGACGCCAAGGCCCGCATCGCCTACAACAACGAGCGCATTGCGGACATCAAGGAGGCGGGCAACTTCTCCGACGAGGACTTTATGGACCTGGAGGATCTGGACGACCTGGAGGATGTGGACGACCTGGAGGATTTGGACGATTGCACCGGCTGCACGGACTGTGCCGGCTGCACCTGCCAGTCCGACGAGGAGGAGCCCTCCAAGCCCCAGGAGTAATCTCCGCTCAAGACAATGGAAACGGCGTGCGCCGGAGTAACCCTCCGGCGCACGCCGTTTTTGTCCTATTTGCACCGGAAGCGAAGGGGCCTGTGTGTCCTGCGCACCCGAAAAAAGTGCTTGGGGGAGGGGGAGGGGATGCTTGGACGCTTCGGCATTGTCACGCCTCGCCTGTTCGCTACGGCTCGGACGCTTCGTGTCTCACAGAGTTTCGCACCCGTAGGGGGCGAAAGAAAATCCAATCCCGTGTTTTCCGGGGACATGCGCCTGAAGAAAACACTCTGCTCAGGGGAAATGGGGTGACAATTTCGCCAGAAATCGAGCCACATTTCCCCTGCACCCCCTCCCAAAAGTCCTTGGACTTTTGTGAGAAGGCTCGGACGCTTCTTCATTGTCACGCCTCGCCTGTTCGCGACGGCTGGCTTCGCTCCGATTCGGAACAAAACCGGGTGGCTTCGCCCCCCTGGGTTTTGCCCTTCGCTCCAGTCCATCCGAGCTGCTCCGGGGGCTTCGCACTTCTTCATTGTCATGCTACGCCTCCCTCCGCTGACGCCCGGCTTCCCTCCGACTCGGGACAAATTCGGTCGGGCTACGCCCGCCCTGGAATTTATTCCTCGCTCCAGTCCATCCGGGCTGCTCCGGGGGCTTCGCACTTCTTCATTCCATCTCCCGTCGTCCCTCCATGGCACGGGTCAGGGTGGCCTCATCGGCAAATTCCAGGTGGCTGCCCACGGGGATGCCGTAGGCCAGCCGGGTGACCTTCACGCCGAAGGGCTTAATGAGCCGGGAGAGGTACATGGCGGTGGTCTCCCCCTCGGTATCGGGGTTGGTGGCCATAATGACCTCCTCCACCCCGCCCCCTGCCACACGGGACATCAGCTCGCCAATGCGCAAATCCTCCGGCCCCACATGGTTCATGGGGGAAATCACCCCGTGGAGCACATGGTACAGCCCCTGATACTCACGGGAGCGCTCCAGCGCCACCACGTCCTTGGGGTCTGCCACCACGCACACCACCCCACGCTCCCGCTTGGGGGAGGCGCAGATGGCGCACGGCCCCTCCCCTTCCGTCAGGTTCTGGCACACCGGGCAGCAGGAGATGGCCGTCTTGGCCCGCAAAATGGCCTGGGCAAAGCCCTCGCCCACCTCACGGGGCTGGTCGAGCAGATAGAAGGCCAGCCGCTGTGCCGTCTTGCGCCCGATGCCGGGCAGCTTGGCAAACTGCTCTACCAGCTCCTCCAGGGCTGGGGGAAAGTACTCCATGCCCTCACCCCCTCAGCGCCTGGATTGCCAGCTCCACATCGGGAGCGCCGTACACCGACGAACCGGCCACCAGCACATTGGCCCCCGCCTCCACCACCTGCCGGGCGGTGACAGGGTTGATGCCCCCATCCACCTCCAAATCGCAGGCGGGGTTGTGGGCGTCGATGATCTCCCGCACCCGGGCGATGGTATCCAGCTGGCGGGTCATAAAGGCCTGTCCGCCAAACCCCGGCTCCACCGTCATCACCAGCACCATATCCAGCTGGTCGATATAGGGGAGAATGGCCTCGGGGGACGTGATGGGCCGCAGGGCCACCGCCTTCTTCACGCCATGGGCCTCCATCACCTTGAGGGCCTCGGCAATGCGGGTGGGGTGGTCGGCCTCCAGGTGAATGGAGAGCAAATCCGCCCCGGCCTTGCAAAAGGCCTCCACATAGCGCAGGGGCTTGTCAATCATCAGGTGAACGTCCAAAAACATATCCGTGTGGCGGCGAATGGACTTGACCACCGGCACGCCAATGGTGATATTGGGCACAAAGGCGCCGTCCATCACATCCACATGCACCCAATCCGCCGTGCGAATGCGGCGAATCTCCTGCTCCAGATTACAAAAATCAGCAGATAGGATGGACGGAGCAATTTTGATGCTCATACTGCTTCCTCCTCATTGAACTGGACACGCAGCCGCCGCACCTCCTGCCACCACCCTACATAGGATGAGACACGTGGCCTCCGCCCCCGCTTCCGGGGGCTTCCCCACTCCCCTCTCGCCCCGGAGCTGGCTGGTGGGAGGCTGCGTTGAAATAGCCGCCCGGCAGACCGGATGCTCTGCCGGGCGGCGGTGTGGGGCAGCGGGACGGGGCAGGCGGGCACAGCCATACGCTGTGTGCGGGGATATGCGCCGCCGCCCATGCTGTACCTGTGCGCCCCTTGCAGGCAGACACAGCCCCCCGCCGCTTGCATACACTCCTTTTCTGGAGCATACACGGAATTCTACGGGATATTTTATCCCATCTGCGCACAAAAGTCAACGACAGCACATCTCCTCCCCGGGACTTCTTCCGGCTGGTTGCTTGACAGTTCCCTGGGAACAGCGTAGAATGTAATTGTATGCCTTCGGGCAACTCTGGGAAAGGAGAACATCAGATGTCCTATCAGAAGAAGAAAAGTGTCCTCCCCATCTATCTCATCGGGGTGGTTTGGCTGCTCTGGGCGCTGTTTGGCTCCCTGACCCGGCCTACACAGTATATTTTGGCGGCGCTCACCTCGCTGGCTGTGTACTACCTGGGCAAAATTCTCTTTCCCGACCGTGCTTACCAAATGCCAGACCCCCAGCCCGCCCCTGCCCAGTCCCAACCGGCGGAGCCGTCCCCCCAAACCCAGACAGGCCAGACCCAGGGGGACAAGACCCAGGACAGCCAGACCCAGCCCGCCCCCTCTGGGGAGGTGGCCGCCCTGCTCCAGGAGCGTGACCGGGCGCTGTCCGAGCTGCGCCGGCTCAACGACGCCATTGACGACCCCAAGATTTCCAGCCAGATTCTCCGGCTGGAGCACGCCGCAGGGCAAATTCTAAGCCAGGTGAGCCAGGAGCCGGACAAGCTCCCCCAAATCCGCACCTTTCTCCAGTACTACCTGCCCACCACCCTCAAGCTCCTCAACGCCTACGACCGCATGGACGAGGCGGGCATCTCCGGCGTGAACATTGACGGCACCAAGGGAAAAATCGAGGAGATTCTGGAGCGCATCTGCCTGGCCTTCGAGCGCCAGCTGGACGCCCTGTATGGGGCGGAAGCCCTGGACATTTCCACTGACATTACGGTTATGGAGCAGATGCTGGCCCAGGAAGGGCTGGCTGGCCCCCAATTTCCACCTAAAACTTGACCATAGGAGGTCCCATCATGGATGAACAAACCAATGCAATGCCCCAGCTGACCCTGGACCCCAACCCGGCCCAGGCCGCCCAGGCCGTGCCCCAGGCTCCCTCGGTATCCCTGGACCCTCCCACCCTCACCCTGGACGCCCCCGTGGCAGCCGCACAAGACCCGGCAGCAGCTGCCGCTGCGGAGCAGGCCGCCCGGGAGGCCCAGGCCATCCAGCTGGACGAGAGCCAGCTGACCGAGGCCGAGCGCAAGATGGTAGACGACTTCGCCCAGAAAATCGACATCACCGACTCCACCACGGTGCTCCAATACGGCGCTGCGGCCCAGAAAAATGTGGCCAGCTTCTCCGAGCAGGCGCTGAGCAACGTGCGCACCAAGGATTTGGGCGAGGTGGGGCAGGCTCTGTCCGCCCTGGTGGTGGAGCTGAAGACCTTCGGCCAGGAGGAGGAAAAGGGCGGCATCTTCGGCTTCTTCCAGAAGAAGAAAAAGGAGTTTGTCGCCCTCAAGGCCAGCTATGACAAGGCCGAGGTGAATGTGGAGAAAATCGTGTCCATCCTGGAAAACCACCAGGTCACGCTGATGAAGGACATCGCCATGCTCGACCAGATGTATGAGCTGAACACCAAGTATTACAAAGAGCTGACCATGTATATTCTGGCGGGCAAAAAGGCCCTCAGCCGCGCCCGCACCGAGACCCTGGAGCCTCTGCGGCAAAAGGCCACCCAGACCGGCTCCCAGGAGTATGCCCAGCAGTACAACGACTACGCAAACCTGTGCGACCGCTTTGAGAAGAAGCTCCACGATCTGGAGCTGACCCGCATGATTTCCATCCAGATGGGCCCCCAGACCCGGCTCATCCAGAACAACAACACCCTCATGCTGGAGAAGATTCAGTCCTCCCTGGTCAACACCATCCCCCTGTGGAAGAGTCAGATGGTGCTGGCCCTGGGTCTGGAGCACAGCCGTCAGGCCACCGCCGCCCAGTCGGCAGTGAGCAACATGACCAACCAGTTGCTCAAGAAGAACGCCGACCTGCTCAAGATGGGCACCGTGGAGACCGCCAAGGAGGCCGAGCGCTCTGTGGTGGATATGGAGACCCTCCAGCACACCAACCAGCAGCTCATTTCCACCCTGGACGAGGTGATGCAGATTCAGCGGGACGGCGCTCAAAAGCGCAGGGAGGCCGAGGCCGAGCTGGGCCGCATTGAGGGCGAGCTGAAGAGCAAGCTGCTGGAGCTGCGGGGCTAAGGGATGGTCAATCTGCTCAAAAAGCCCGCTGTGGCCTGGCTGATCACTGCGGCAATGGTGCTGGCAGCGGTGTGGATTGGCCAGCACAAGGCGGCCACATCCCCCAATGGGGGCGCTCCCCACGCCACCCCTCCCCTCTCCGCCGCCCAGCAGTGGTATGTATACGACGACGCCCAGGTGCTCTCTGACCGGGAGGCGGAGCTGCTGCGGGAGAAAAACCAGCTGCTGGACCGGCAGTATGACGGGGTGGTGGCCTGCGTCACCACCAACTACGGCCGGGAAGACCTGTACCGGTTTGCCATGGATTACGCCGAGGAGATTGGCCTGGGCCAGCGGGACTTCATCGTGGTGCTGGACATTGCGGGGGACAACTACTGGCTGGTGCAGGGCTCCGGCCTGGTGGGCCAGTTTACCGACGAGGACTGCGAGGACTATGCCTGGACGTACCTGGAGGACGACTTTGCCCAGGGGGAGTATGGCAGCGCCCTGCTCCGTCTCCTGGACGCCCTGGATGGGTGGTACCACCAGGCTGACCGCTGAAGCGTGTGTGAAAGGGGTGTTTTGATGGCTGAATTTGTCTCTGATTTGGTGCTCATTGTGGTGCTGGCTGTGGTGGTGCTCCTGCTCATGGAGGGCTCCCGCTATCGCCGCTACCGGGGCGGATACTACGGCCCCACCTACTCCTACCGGCCCTTCTTCATCTTCCGCCCCCGGCCCTCCAGGCCGCCCAAGCCGCCCAGAAACGGATTTGGCGGCCCCGGCCCCGGTTTCTTCGGGGGTGGACGGCCCTCCGACCCCCGCCCCGGTTCCTTTGGAGGTGGACGGCCCTCCGGCCCCCGCCCCGGCTCCTTTGGCGGTGGACGGCCCTC
>CALXDR010000026.1 GCA_944387115.1 uncultured Oscillospiraceae bacterium | reverse complement strand
AACATCACCCGGGACCCCGATGTGCTGGACACCTGGTTCTCCTCCGCCCTGTGGCCCTTCTCCACCCTGGGCTGGCCGGACAAGACCCCGGATTTGGAGTATTTCTATCCCACCGACGTGCTGGTCACCGGCTATGACATCATCTTCTTCTGGGTGGCCCGCATGATTTTCTCCGCCTGCGAGCACACCAAGCGCCCCCCCTTCCACACGGTGTTCATCCACGGCCTGGTGCGGGACGACAAGGGCCGCAAAATGTCCAAGAGCCTGGGCAACGGCATCGACCCGCTGGAGATGGCGGAGAAGTACGGCGCCGACGCCCTGCGCTTCAACCTCATCACGGGCAACTCCCCCGGCAACGATATGCGCTTCTATGTGGAGAAGTGCGAGGCCATGCGCAACTTCGCCAATAAGATTTGGAATGCCAGCCGCTTTGTCCAGATGAACCTGACCATCACCGACAACCATCTGCCCCAGCACCTGGAGCAGGAGGACCGCTGGATTCTCTCCAAGCTCAACCGTCTGGTGCAGGAGGTCACCGAGAACATGGACGCCTACGAGCTGGGCGTGGCCTCCGCCAAGGTGTACGACTTCATCTGGAGCGACTACTGCGACTGGTATATCGAGCTGACCAAGGCCCGCCTCCAGGGGGAGGACGCCCAGGCCAAGGAGAACGCCCAGCGGGTGCTGGTGTACGTGCTCACCGAGACGCTCAAGCTGCTCCACCCCTTCATGCCCTTCATCACCGAGGAGATTTGGCAGGCCCTGCCCCACGACGGGGACTTCCTCATGCTCCAGAAGTGGCCGGAGTACCGTGCGGAGCTTGACTTCCAGGCCGCCGAGGAGGCCATGGAGTCGGTGATGGAGGTGATTGGCGCCATCCGCACCCGCCGGGCGGAGATGAATGTGCCCCCCTCCAAAAAGGCCGCCCTCACCATCTCCACCTCCAAGACGGAGGTGTTCGAGGCGGGCCGCGCCTTCCTCATGCGCCTGGCCTACGCCTCCTCCATCCAGGTGGTGGCGCAGGAGCCGGAGCACACCGCAGGCATGGTGGCGGATGTGACCCACGACGCCAAGGTGTTCATGCCCCTGGCCGAGCTGGTGGACATGGAGAAGGAAAAGGCCCGTCTGACCAAGGATTTGGGCAAAAAGCAGGGGGAGCTGAAGGGCCTGGAGGGCAAGCTGTCCAACCCCGGCTTCCTCAACAAGGCCCCCGAGGCCGTGGTGGCCGCCGAGCGTGAGCGGGCAGAGAAGCTGCGCGGCCTCATTGAAAAGCTGGAGGCGCAGCTGGCGGCCATGGAGGCGTGAGCCGTCCCCCTGCCCACGCCCTCCCCCGCCCACAAAAGGAGGAACCACAATGCAAACCTATCTTCTGGCTCTGGACCAGGGCACAACCAGCTCCCGGGCCATTCTCTTTGACCAGGCGCAAAACATCCTGGGCATCACCCAAAAGGAGCTGACCCAGCTCTATCCCCGGGAGGGGTGGGTGGAGCAGGACCCCATGGAAATCTGGTCCTCCCAGTACTCTGTGATGATGGAGCTGCTGGCCCAATCCGGGGTGGACCCCCGGCACATTGCCGCCGTGGGCATCACCAACCAGCGGGAGACTACTATTTTGTGGGACAAGCACACCGGCCGTCCCATCCACAACGCCATTGTGTGGCAGTGCCGCCGCACGGCGGATTTGGTGGACGGCCTGGTGGCGCAGGGGCTGGGGGAGCACATCCGCGCCACCACGGGCCTGGTGCCCGACGCCTATTTCTCCGCCACAAAAATCAAGTGGATTCTGGACCATGTGCCGGGGGCACGGGAGCGGGCAGTGCGGGGGGAGATTCTCTTCGGCACCGTGGACAGCTGGCTGGTGTGGAAGCTCACCGAGGGCAAAGTCCATGTCACCGACTACACCAACGCCTCCCGCACCATGCTCTACGACATCCACCGCCTGGACTGGGACGACACCCTGCTCCAGGCGCTGGACATCCCCAGAGCCATGCTCCCCCAGGTGCGCTCCAGCAGCCAGGTGTACGGCTATACCCAGCTCCAGGGCTGCCGGGTGCCCATTGCGGGCATGGCGGGGGATCAGCAGGCCGCCCTGTTTGGGCAGACCTGTTTCCACCCCGGCGACGCCAAGAACACCTATGGCACCGGCTGTTTTCTGCTGATGAACACGGGGGACACCCCCTTTCAGAGTAAGAACGGCCTGATTACCACCATCGCCATGGGGCGTGAGGGAAAGGTGCAGTACGCCCTGGAGGGCTCGGTGTTTGTGGGGGGTGCAGTCATCCAGTGGCTGCGGGACGAGATGCGCTTTTTCACCGAAAGCCGGGATGCAGAGTACTATGCCCAAAAGGTGTCGGACAACGGCGGGGTGTACCTGGTGCCCGCCTTTACCGGGCTGGGCGCGCCCCACTGGGATATGTACGCCAGGGGCTGCCTGGTGGGACTGACCCGGGGCACCAAGCGGGAGCACATCATCCGAGCCGCCCAGGAGTCCATCGCCTATCAGGTGGCGGATTTGGTGTCCGCCATGGAGGCGGACACCGGACTGCCCCTCACCGCCCTCAAGGCGGACGGCGGAGCCAGCCGGGACCACTTCCTGATGCAGTTCCAGGCGGACATCATCCAGCGGGAGGTGCGCCGCCCCGCCATCCGGGAGACCACCGCCCTGGGTGCGGCCTACCTGGCTGGCCTTGCCACCGGCGTGTGGCGTGATTTGGAGGAAATCTCCTCCCTGTGGCAGTGCGACCTCACCTTCCAGCCCCATATGGACAGCGCCCAGCGGGGGCAGCTGCTGGAAAACTGGCACCGGGCGGTGGGGCGCAGCCTCAACTGGGCCTCCCCCAGGTGAGGGAGCGCCATCCCCCTTGCCAGCGCCCTGCACCCCAGATGTTTTAGACCGGCAGCGCAGTCGCAAGCGTAAACCCCAAGTGCAGGCGTAAGCCCCAAGCGCAGGCGTAAGCCGCAAGCGCAGGTGCAAACCGCAGGTGCAGGCGCAGGCATCAGCATAGCCGCAGGCGCAAGCCGCAAGTACAATGTGCAAACAGGGCAGGCCCATGGGCCTGCCCTGTTCCGTTTGCGCTGCCTGTTTACTTCCCGTGCTCCACAATGGAGGTCTCCACCACCTGGAAATGCTGGCGAATGCCCAGGATGGCGGCGTCCTCGTCCCGCTCCGCCAGGGCACGGACAATCACGTCGTGACTGTGGTGGAGCTGGGCGGCCTGCTCCGGGTTTTCCACAATGCGCACATACATGGTGCCGATGAACCGGTTCACCGTGGACACCATCGCCCGGTAGAGGGAGCGCAGCAGCAGATTGCCCGAGGACTCGCACAGCAGCATATGGAACTGCTGGTCCAGCATGGCCCCCTTCTGGGGGTCTGTCTCCTCCTCCATCCGCTTTGCCAGGGAGGCCAGCTTCTCCAGCTGACCGGGCAGCATATAGGTGGCTGCCAGCCGGGCCGTCTCACTCTCCAGGGCACGGCGCAGCTGGCTGACCTGCAAATAGTTGGTCTCCCCCAGCAGGAGCATCATCTCCAGGCTGGAGCTGAGGTTGCCCTCCAAATCGCAGGAGACATAGTTGCCCGCCCCCTGGACGCTGGAGACAAAGCCCATCAGGCTCAGGGTGCGCATGGCCTCTCGCACGGAATTGCGGCTCACCCCCAGCTGCTCGGCCAGCTCCCGTTCGGGGGGCAGGCGCTCCCCCCGCTTCAGCCGGCCCCGGCGCACCTCAGAGCGGATATAATCCAGCACTTTTTCATAGGCTCGCTCCGCCCTCTGTCCGTTTTCCGCCATGAACATTCCCTACCCTTCTCTGGTTGTAACATCTGTCCTTCTAAAAGAAGCGGCCGGTTCGCAGTGTACCACTCCGAACCGACCGTTTCAAACACTTCAGCGCAGCAGAGTTTCCCCTTACTTCACGCCCATCCAGCCGGAAATGACCATACGCTGGACCTCAGAGGTGCCCTCGTAGATTTCGGTGATCTTGGCGTCACGCATCATGCGCTCGAAGGGATACTCACGGCTGTAGCCGTAGCCGCCCACCAGCTGCACGCACTCACGGGTGACCTCGCTTGCCACCTCGGAGGCAAACAGCTTGGCCATGGCAGCCATGTGGCTGTAGGGCTCGCCGTCCTGCTTGGCCTGGGCGGCACGGTACACCAGCAGACGGGCGGCGTCCACCTTGGTCTGCAGGTCAGCCAGCTTGAACTGGGTGTTCTGGAACTGGCTGATGCGGCGGCCGAACTGCATACGCTGCTGCACATAGGGGATGGTCTGGTCAATGGCCCCCTGGGCAATGCCCAGCGCCTGGGCGGCAATGCCGATGCGGCCGCCGTCCAGGGTCATCATGGCAATCTTGAAGCCCTTGTTCAGCTCGCCCAGCAGGTTCTCCTTGGGCACAATGCAGTCCTCAAAAATCAGCTCGCAGGTGGAGGAGCCGCGGATGCCCATCTTCTTCTCGTGTGCGCCCACCTTGAAGCCGGGGAAGTCCTTCTCCACGATGAAGGCAGAGATGCCCTTGGTGCCCAGCTCCTTGTTGGTCATGGCGAACACCACAAACACGTTGGCAAAGCCGGCGTTGGTGATGAAAATCTTGGAGCCGTTGAGCACCCAGTGGTCGCCCTTGTCCTCGGCCACAGTCTTCTGCATGGCGGCGTCGGTGCCAGCACCGGGCTCGGTCAGACCAAAAGCGCCCAGCCACTCGCCGCTGCACAGCTTGGTCAGGTACTTCTGCTTCTGCTCCTCGGTGCCAAAGTGGCTGATGGGCCAGGTGCACAGGGAGGAGTGGGCGGACACCATGACGGAGGTGGTGGCGCAGTGCTTGGCCATCTCCTCACAGGCGGCGATGTAGGTCAGGTAGCTCATGCCAGCGCCCTCGTACTCCTCGGGGAAGGCAATGCCCATCATGCCCATCTCGGCCAGGGCGTGCCAGGTCTCCTCGGGGAAGCGCTCGTTCTCGTCCACCTCAGCGGCCTTGGGGGCGACTTCCTTCTCGCAAAAATCCTTCAGCAGGTCCAGGACTTCCTGCTCTTCCTCATTAAAGTGGAAATTCATAACTTCTTCTCTCCTTACACTCATGATGTCGTACACTCCCCCGGTTGCCCGGGACAGTATGGCGGTTTGCAGCGGATTGGGGCCTTCGGGACAGGCATGGCGGGCTGCTCCTGCCCTGGGCTTTGCCCTTCGCTCCAGTCCATCCGGGCTACTCCGGGGGTTCGGCACTTCTTCATTGTCATGCCTCTCTCCCCTCCGTGTACGCTCGGCTTCCCTCCGACTCAGGGCAAACCCGGCCGGGCTACGCCCGCCCTGGGCTTTGCCCTTCGCTCCAGTCCATCCGAGCTACTCCGGGGGTTCGGCACTTCTTCATTGTCACGCTTCGCTCCCCTCCGCGACGCTTGACTTCCCTCCGACTCGGAACAAATTCGGTCGGGCTCCGCCCGCCCTGGAATTTATTCCTCGCTCCGGTCCATTCAAGCTGCTCCGGGGGCTCAGCGCTTCTTAATCTCCGCAGTCAGAGCGGGCACGATGTCAAACAGGTTGCCCACGATGCCGAAGTCAGCCACGCCGAAGATGGGGGCGTCAGCGTCCTTATTGATGGCGACGATATAGTCAGAGGAGGTCATACCGGCCAGGTGCTGGATAGCGCCGGAGATACCGCAGGCGATGTACAGCTTGGGGCCAACGGTCTTACCGGTCTGGCCCACCTGGTGGGCGTGACCAATCCAGCCGGCGTCCACAGCGGCACGGGAGCAGGCCAGCGTACCGCCCAGGGCGTCGCACAGCTCACGCAGCACATCGAAGCCCTCGGCAGAGCCAACGCCGCGGCCGCCGGCCACGATGATCTCAGCGCCCTCCAGATCCACGTTCTCGCCCTCGGCCTCACGGATGATCTCCAGAATTCTGGTGCGGATGGAGGCGGCGTCCACATGGAACTCCTCACGGATAATCTCCGCCTTGTTCTCGGTGACAGCGGGCTTCTTGAACACGCCGGGACGCACAGTGCCCATCTGGGGACGGTGATCAGGGCACATAATCACAGCCATCAGGTTGCCGCCGAAGGTGGGACGGGTCCAGCACACGCAGCCGGTTTCCTCATCCACATCCAGCGCAGTGCAGTCGGCGGTGAGGCCGGTCTGGAGGCGGCAGGACACCCGGGGGCCCACGTCACGCCCGTTGGGGGTAGCGCCCATCAGGAAGCTGGTGGGGCCGTACTTCTCAATCATTGCAGTGAGCACTGCGGCGTAGGCGTCGGTGGAGAACTGCTTGTACTCGGGGCTGTCCACCACAACCACCTTGTCAGCGCCGTGGGTGGCAGCCTCTTCCACAGCGGCCTCCACATTGCTGCCCACAACCAGGGCGACCAGTGCGCCGCCCTGCTTGGCGGCCAGGTCACGGCCGGGAGCCAGCAGCTCAATGCCCACATTCTTGGCGGAGCCATCCTCGTTGGTCTCCACAAAGACCCACAGGTCTTTCGTTTTCGCTTCCATGTTTGCTCCTCCTTAAATCACGTGCACGCCGTTCAGGGACTCGAACAGCTTGGCGGCAATCTCCTCCGGGGTCTCGGCCTGAATCATCACGCCGCCCTCCTTGCGGGGGGGCACGAAGCTGGTCTTGACCTTGGTGGGAGAGCCCTTCAGACCGGCCCGGGTCAAATCGATACCGGGGATGTCGCCAGCGGTGATCTGGTTGATGGTGGCCTTGCGGGCAGCCATCTTGCGCTTGATGGTGGGGAAGCGGGGATCGAAGCTGGGCTTGGTAAAGGTGACCACGCAGGGGCAGTCGGAGGCAATGACCTGGTTGCAGTCATCCGCCTCACGCAGCACCTGAATGCCCTCGGCGCTGGCCTGCTGCACCTCCAGGGCGTAAGTAATCTGGGAGTAGCCCAGGTGCTCGGCAATCTCGGGGCCGACCTGGGCGGTGTCGCCGTCGGTGGCCTGCTTGCCGCAGAAAATCAGATCGAACTTGCCCTCCCAGCTCTCCACATACTCAATGGCACTCTTGAGGATGTAGCTGGTGGCCAGGGTGTCGGAACCGCCAAAGGCACGGTCGGTGACCAGATAGGCCTTGTCGGCGGCAATGGCCAGGCACTCGCGCAGGGCGTCCTCAGCCTGGGCAGGGCCCATGCTCATCACCACAATCTTGGTGTCGGGGTCGTTGTCCTTGATGCGGGCGGCGGCCTCCAGCGCATAGCCGTCAAAGGGGTTGACAATGCTGGGCACGCCAGCACGAATCAGGGTATTGGTCACCGGATCGATTTTGATCTCGTTGGTATCCGGGACCTGTTTGATGCATACCAGGATATTCATAACTTTCCTCCTAATGAATGGCGCTCAGCGCGCCTAAACAGGCTCGATTACAGGCTATAGCAGACTTTGCCGGGGTTGAGAATCATCTTGGGGTCAAACACCTTTTTGATGCCCTGCATCAGCTGGATATTTGCCTCGCCCACGGCCTCGGCCAGATACTTCACCTTGCCCATGCCAATGCCATGCTCGCCGGAAATCTGACCGCCCAGCTCCATGGTCTTGGCGTACACCTTGTTCCAGAAGTCGTCCACCTGACGGAGGAACTCCTCCCGCTCCATGTCGTTGGAGCAGGTATAGATGTGCAGGTTGCCATCCCCTGCGTGGCCGAAGTACTGCAGGCGGAACTGATAGTTCTTGGCCAGCTCATCCACATACACCACATACTCGGGGATGCGGGTGACAGGCACCACCACGTCGCACTCGTCCAGCAGCTTGGTCTGCTCCTCAATGCCCTCCAGGAAGGAGGAGCGGGCAGCCCAGGCGTCCTTCATCTTGGGGGGCGTATCCGCCACCAGCACGTCCATAGCGCCCTCTTCCAGCAGCATCTCTGCCACCTGCTCCACGATGTTGTCCAGCTCCTCCTGGCTGTCGCCGTCGAAGGTCAGCAGCAGGTAAGCGCCCACCTCAGCGCCCTCCACCTTGCGGGGGAAGACCTGCTTGCCCAGGTACTCCTCGGAGGTGATGAGGATTTCCTTCTCGAAAAACTCAATGGCCTGGGGGTTGAGATGGTTCTGCTTGAACTTGGGCACCATGGAGATGCACGCCGCCAAATCCTCAAAGGGCACAATGAGGCTGATGGTGGCCTTGGGGGCGGGAATGAGCTTGAGGGTCAGCTCTGTGATGATGCCAAGCGTGCCCTCGGAGCCAATCATCAGATTGATCAGGCTGTAGCCGGAGCTGGTTTTGGACACCGCAGCGCCCATGCGGGTGATGCGCCCGTCGGGCAGAACCACCGTCATGGCCAGCACATAGTCGCGGGTAGCGCCGTACTTCACGCCCCGCATACCGCTGGCGTTGGTGGACACATTGCCGCCCAGGGTGGCCAGCTTTTCGCCGGGATCGGGGGGATACATACAGCCGTGGGACATGGCGTCGTCCGCCAGCTGCTGGAGCAGCACGCCGGGCTGCACATCCACCGTGAAGTTGTCCAGGTCATACCCCAGGATTTTGTTCATCTTGCTGGTACACAGCACCACACCGCCGCAAATGGGGGTGCAGCCGCCCACCAGACCGGTGCCGGAGCCACGGGTGGTGACGGGGATGTTGTGGGCATAGCACACCTGCATGATGCCGGACACCTCTTCGGTGGTGAGCACATCAATGGATACCTCAGGCATACGGGTGCCGTAGATGGGCATTTCGTCACGGGCATAGTCGGGATTGACCTCTGCTCCGGTGACCACTCGGCCGGGAACTACCTTCTCCAGCTCGGCGATGACTTCGGGGGTAACGGGATTGTACTGTGACATGATAAAGGCTCCTCTCTTATTCAGAAATTCCAATCAACCAGCGGGGCCGCCCTCCCATGGGACGGGCCGCTCCACCGGCTGCCTTACACAACCATGACGGAAATACCGTTGGGGATGACCACCACATGGGCGTGCTCACCCTTGGCCTGCCGGGCCAGGGCCAGCGCCTCGTCTACAGAGGGGGCCCACTCCATCTTCATCTCCTCGATGGTCTGCCGCTGGGCAGGGTCGGTGATGAAGATGACACGGTGCTTGCACAGCACCCGGGCCAAAATCTGAAACTCCCACTGATCGGGCTTGGTCTCCGCCTGGGGGGTAGCCAAAATCTCCTCAGTCAGCGCCTGTGGGGACACGCAGTCCCTCAGGGCACGGTAGAAGCTCTCTCCGCCGGAACCATCGCCGCAGTTGGACACCATCAGCAGGACTGCGCCCTCGGCGGCAGCCGCTTCCGCGGCGGTCAAGCCCTTGACGCTCTGATAGATGTTCTGGTCCAGAGGATAGCCTCCGTTGCTGGAGATCACAATGTCGCCCTTCTGCTTCGGAGCCACCCGACAGTAGTCAAGCAGCATATCGCAGCCCCTCCGATGCGCGGCGATGGGGTCGCCGGCGAAGGCGGCAGCCACCTTCTTGTCGTCGTCGATGATGACGTTGACGATGTAGGCCAGCTTTGCCATTCTACAGGCTTCCAACATATCCGTATGCAGGGGGTTTCCGTCCAAAATACCGGTACGGGCGTTGGGAGAGGCGATAAATTCAGCGCAGTGGTTGCCCAAAACCGTCACCTGATCGCACACGCCGGGCAGCACGCTCTTGCGCCCGCCGGAGAAGCCGGCAAAAAAGTGGGGCTCAATAAAGCCCTCTGCCACCAGCAGGTCCGTCTCCACCGCCAGGCGGTCCACCACCAGGCGCGCCCCGGAGGGGAGCACCCCGATGTCCACATTGGACTGGGGATCGCGGCAATCGTGGTTGACAATGCGCTCACCCTCGTAAATCTCGTCTCCCAGCTTGCTGCGCAGCTCCTGCTCGGTGGAAGGACGGTGGAACCCGGTGGCCACCAAAAGGGTGACTTCAATCTCGGGGTTCCCCTCCCGCAGCTGCTGGAGCATAAAGGGCAGGATGTGGCGGCTGGGCACGGGACGGGTGTGGTCGCTGACGATGATGGTACAGGTCTGTTTTCCCTGGGCCAGCTGGCGCAGGGTGGGCGTTCCAATCGGGTGTTCCATGGCAGCCTGGACCAGGGCGTCCTCACTGCCCTCAGCCTTCAGCTCCCCTACACGGGATTCCAGGATTTCTGCACCAACCAGCGCATCGTGCAAAACCATGCCGGATTTTCCGAAGGGAATGGTAATCGCCATTGTGAGTTCCTCCATTCAACAGTTTGATATTATAAAGCAGCGCCTATGCTTTGTCAATATTTTATCAATCGTTTCCTAGACCATTCCAACTACAAATTTAATTGGTCATACCAACACATCCCCTACTCTATCACACTTTTCAGAAATTGCAATCCCCAAATGTATTTTTTCTGTTTTGTATAGATTCCCAGTCCTCTTTTGTTCATTTCGCTGTTTTTGCTCCATCCCAAAATAATTTTATAGACATTTTATCCATACTGCACTATACTTCAAGGAGGGGATTGCAGCAATCCCTCCCGGCATTTTCGTCGCCGTATTTCCAGTGCAAATTTTGATAGACCTCGGCAGATTTCCTTTTCAAGGAAGTCTTTTCTTCTTTTATGACCAAATGGTAGCACCAATTATTTGTGCACAACAGCGGGCGTTTTCCGCTGCATCCCCTGGTTTTCCAGGGGATTTATAACAAAAAGGAGTGATTTGCCGTGAACCTACTGCTCTATTGCGTCGCACT
The DNA here is from genome assembly GCA_944387115.1 of uncultured Oscillospiraceae bacterium. Lineage (GTDB taxonomy): Bacteria > Bacillota > Clostridia > Oscillospirales > Oscillospiraceae > Enterenecus. The sequence continues at coordinate 13,369 of CALXDR010000026.1, read as the reverse complement.
GCTCCCCATCGTCTGGCTCATTCTAGCCCTCACCGTATTCCGGCTGCCCGGACACCTTGCCTGTCTCAGCTCCCTGGGGCTGGCGGCCATTCTGGCCCTCACCCTGTGGGAGATGCCTGTCATCGACTGCGGCAGGGCCGCCCTGGAGGGCTTCGCCAGCGCCCTTTGGCCCATCATCCTGGTCATCGTCGCCGCCATCTTCCTGTATAACCTTACCCTGAAAACCGGGGCGATGGAGGTCATCAAGACCCTGCTCACCGGCGTATCCCGGGACCGGCGGGTGCAGGTGCTCCTCATCGGCTGGTGCTTCGGCGGCTTTTTGGAGGGCATGGCGGGCTTCGGCACTGCGGTGGCCATCCCCGCCGGCATTCTGGCCGGTATGGGGATGAATCCGGTGCTGGCCTGCCTGGCCTGTATGCTCTCCAACGCCTTCCCCACCGCCTTCGGCTCGGTGGCCATTCCCACCATCACCCTGTCCAACATCACCGGCCTGGAGGCGCTCCCCCTGGGCTTTGTCACCGTGGTGCAGATGCTCCCCTTTATGATTCTGGTGCCCTTCCTCATGGTGGTGGTGGGCGGGGGCGGCTTCAAGGCCCTCAAAGGCATGGTGGGCATCACCCTGGTATCCGGCCTGTCCTTTGTGACGCCTCAGCTGATCATCGCCTATTTCGTAGGCCCTGAGCTGGCTGTGGTCATCGGCTCGGTGGTCTCCCTGCTGGTGGTGGTGCTCATGGCAGGGGCCCGGAAGCATCAGCCCGTCCCCGCCGAGTATGACCTGGGCGCTCCCGCCAGCGCAGGCGGCAGCCAGCGTTCCGGCAGTATGTCCCCCTTCATCGCCTTCCTCCCCTTCGTGCTGGTGCTGGTGTTCCTCCTTGTCACCTCCAAGGTGGTCCCCCCGGTCAACACCTTCCTGGCCCAGTTCAGCTCCTCCTTCCAGATTGGCCCCCAGGGCACTACCTCCTTCTCCTGGGTGAATACCCCCGGCGTGCTCATCATCCTGGCCGCCGTCATCGGCGGGCTGATTCAGGGGGCGCGCTTTGGTGAGATGCTCCAGGTGTTTGCCGCCACCCTCAAGCAGCTGACCAAAACCATCCTCACCATCATGTCTGTGCTGGCTATGGCGAAAATCATGACCTACTCCGGCATGATCGGGGACATTGCCGCCCTCTTCGTCACCCTCACCGGCAGCTTCTACCCCTTCGTCTCCCCCATCATCGCCGCCATCGGCGCCTTTGTCACCGGCAGCGGCACCAACACCGAGGTGCTCATCGGCCCCCTCCAGGTCACCGCCGCCCAGCAGCTTGACATCTCCCAGTTCTGGCTGGCCGGGGCCAACTCCGTGGGCGCAGGCATTGGCAAGATTCTCTCCCCCCAGTGCATCGCCACCGCCGTGGCCGCCGTCGGCCTGACCGGGCAGGACAGCACCCTGCTCAAGGGCATTTTCAAGTGGGCCATGCTGCTGCTGGTGCTGGCCTGCCTGCTCATCGGCCTGCTGGCAGGGGTCATGCCCGGATGGATTCAGAGCCTGCTGCCCGACTATACCATAATCTAATGTCCATCAATGGGGCAAAGAGGGCAGACCGGTGGGTCTGCCCTCTTTGCCCCCTCCCCCTTGCCCCCTGGCGCTCCATCCGTTATAATGGGAGCATCCACACCGCAAAGGAGATGTTCCCATGGCCGTGATTCACCCCTTCTTCCCCGCCGGGGACGCCCAGACCCCCCCAGACCGGGAGGCGCTGCTGGAGCAGCTGACCCATGTGCGTATGCTCCTGGCCCGCCTGGATGAGGAAGAGCCCCAGGATATGGACAGCGAGTCCCACGCCGCCTGGGGTGAGCGCCACGAGGAGCTGGAGGATTGGGCGGACGAAATCCTGGATATGCTGGACGACCTGTGACCCCCTCCCCCGTGCCGCCCACCCGGCAAAACACCGGGGACAGCGCCACCCCCTGCGCCCAAATCAGCGTCCAGGGGATGGGCGTCCGGCAAAACAGCGCTGCCAAAGGGGCGCCTTCCGTAAGGAAGGCGCCCCTTTGCGCTGTCTGTGTTCTCTTTTGGGGATTGTGCCGCTGCAACCCGGCGGCCAGCTGTGCGCACAGGGGCACACAGCTGGGGACGGGCGTCACCCGTCAGAGTTCAGCCGTGCGTAACAGCAGATGTCGCATATCCCCTGGTTGTTCCGGTCAGCGCTTCGCAAGGTCCCCTCATACTCCATGCCGCACTTCTGCATGACATGTCCCGAATAGGGGTTTCGGGGATCGTGCCGCCCCTGAATGCGATGGAAACCCACAACGGCAAAGAGGAACTCCATCACCGCCTTCAGGGCCTCTGATGTGATGCCCTTGTTCCACCAGGGCCTTCCGATGCAATAGCCCACCTCTGCCATGGCGACCCCTTCGTCCATGGATACCACCGTGATGCTCCCGATGGGCTCTCCCAGCTCCTTCAAGACAATGGCCCACTGGTAGCAGCTCTGGCTGTCATATCCCCTCACCCAGTCCGCCACCACTTGCTCCGTGACCTCCTGATTGGGATGGGTAGGCCAGGTCAGGTATTTTGTCACTTCCCCGTCCGCCGCCCAATTTTTATACATCGCCGCAGCGTCTTGCTGGGTAAATCTTCTTAAAACCAGCCGCTCTGTCTCAAGCCTCTGTGTCCCGCTGTGCTTCATCGTGAAACCTCCTATCTCCATGGCAATTTGCCAGCTTTCTCACTGTCTGCCCCGCCGGACGCCGGCGGCGCTGTCCCGCCCTCACTGCTGGGCGTGTATCCAAACCATCATCTCGCCCACGCCCCGGTTGTTCCAGGCATAGTACGGCACCCAGCGCAGAGGGACGGGCACCTGCCGCAGGGGGGCGGCGGCCTGATAAAGGGCGTGCTCCTCCTCGGCCAGGCGCAGCCCCTGGGCCTCCACCACCATCACGCCGCCCAGCAGCGCTTGCTCCCACCGGGCGGAAAACTCCATCTGGGCAGGCAGGAGAATCTGGTGCAAATCCTTCCCGTTGTCCACTTCCTCCAGGCAGTATACCAGCGGCCCCCGGGTGATGGCCTGGCGGCCCATATTCTCCCGCACACGCACGCTGCTGCGCACCCGTTCCACCGGCATATCCAGACAGAGCTCCACTGCATCCCCGTCGTGCCAGAGGCCGTCCAGATACACATAGCCCTCCGCCACCTCGGGGCAGAGCAGCTCCCCATTGCGTCTGAGGGTCCACCGGCGGCACCAGCCGGGAATACGCAGGGCAATGCGCCCGGCCGCCGCCCCCTGGCACGATAGCGACACACGGATTGTCCCCTCCCAGGGATAGCTGCCCTGCACGCACACCGTCACAGGCACGCCCCCCAGCTCCACCTGACACCGGCTGGCGATGTACAGGTTGACAAAGAGGGTATCCTGCTGCCAGGTGTAGATGTAGTGCCCAATGGAGGTGGCCACACGGGCCAGGTTGGGGGGACAGCAGGCGCACCCAAACCACTTTTGCCGCACGGGCTTTACATGGTTGAGCCGCTGGTCCTGCTCACAGGCCTCCGGCACCACCTCCAGGGGATTGACATAGAAGAAGCGGTCCCCCTCCAGGGAGATTCCGCTGAGCACCCCGTTGTACAGCGCCCGCTCCATCACATCCCCATACTCCCCACGGGGGGACAGCTCCAGCATCCGCCGGGCAAACATCGCCAGGCCAATGGCCGCACAGGTCTCCCCATAGACCGCATCGTTGGGCAAGTCGTAATCCAGGGTGAACGCCTCCCCGTGGACGGAAGAGCCCACCGCTCCGGTGATGTACATCCGCCGCTGGGTGGCGCTGGCCCAAAGACGGCGGCAGGCCGCAGCCAGCTCCTCATCCCCCGTCTCTCTGGCCACCGAGGCCATGGCGCAGTAGAGGTACATCGCCCGCACTGCGTGCCCCTCCGCATCCTGCTGCTCCCGCACAGGCTGGGCAGCCTGAAAATAGCGCAAGCCCAAAATCTTCGAGTCCCACTCCGGGCCGTTCACCTTTGCCTCCTCCCGGAAGTACAGGGGCTGCTGTCCCCGCACATCCAAAAAGTGCTTGGCAAGCGCCAGATGCCTGGGGTCGCCGGTGACATGGTAGAGGCGCACCAGGGCCAGCTCCAGCTCCTCATGTCCGGGATAGCCCTTGCTCTGCCCCTCCCCGGGGCCGAACACCGTGGCAATGTGCTCTACAAACCGGAGCATAATCTCCAGCAGCGCCCGCTTGCCTGTGGCCTGGTAATAGGCCACGGCGGCCTCCAGCATATGCCCGGCACAGTACATCTCGTGGCAGTCTCTCAGGTTGGTCCACCGCTTCTCCTGGTTACCGATGATGAAATAGGTGTCCAGATAGCCGTCGGGCTGCTGCGCCTTGCCCAGCAGCTCAACCACCTCATCCACCAGCGCCTCCAGCGCCTCGTCTGGATGGGACACCAGAGAATAAGAAACCCCCTCCAGCCACTTGGCCAAATCGCTGTCCTGAAAGACAAAGCCGTAAAATTCCCCCTCCGCAAGCCCTGCGGCAATGCGGAAGTTTTCGATGCAATGGCTGGGCTGGGCCTCGGGAATGCGGTCGTTGAGCGCCTGCCACTGATAGGGCAGGATTTTGGTGCGGGCCAGCTGCATATAATTGCCCCAAAAGCCATCCGTCACCGTTACCTGTGCCAGCGGGACGGATACAGGGTGTCGGTTCATCTTACCACTCCTCTACATAGTTATAAATCCCCTGCGCCGGGCAGGGGGGTGGTGCAACAGATACGATGCGCCGGGGGGCAAGCTCTTGTGCGCTTGCCCCCCGGCGCCATGACAGGTGGGTGTTTTATCCCTCCACGCAGATGTGAACCACACTGCAGGGGGGCAGCGTGACATGGAGGGTATCCCCCTGCACGCCCAGGCCGGTCAGCTCCTCCAGCGCCACATTGTCAGGCTGGGCAAAGGTGTTCATCTGGTGCATCTCACCCTGGAGCATCTGCCCTCTGGCCTTGCGGATGTCCATGCCCAGCAGCTGGATGTCCAGCGCCGTGCCCTCCTGGTGGGACAGGTTCACAGCAGTCAGGTGGACTGCGCCGCTGCTGTCACGGGATACAGAGTGGCTCACCATAGGCACCTGCCACTCCCCCTGGCCAATCTGGGGGGTGTCCATCTGGCTGTCCAGCAGCTTGCCGTTCTGATGGTGCTTGTACAAATCAAACACATGGTAGGTGGGGGTCTTAATCATCTGCTCCCCATCGGTGAGCAGCACTGCCTGGAGCACGTTCACCATCTGCGCCAGATTGGCCATCTTCACCCGGTCGCTGTGCTGGTTGAAGATGTTGAGGGTGATGCCCGCCACCATGGCGTCCCGCATGGTGTTCTGCTGGTAGAGGAAGCCGGGATTGGTGCCCGGCTCCACCGTAAACCAGGTGCCCCACTCGTCCACAATCATGCCTACCTTCTTGTCCGGGTCGTACTCATCCATAATGGCCCCGTGCTTGGCAATCAGCTCGTCCATATAGTAGGCCTTGGACAGGGTCTTATAGTATACCTCACTGTCAAACTCGGTGGCGCTGCCCTTGATTTCCCACCCCTCAGGGTGTACATAATAGTGCAGCGACAGGCCGTCCATCTTGCCATGGCACTCAGGCGGGGTGCGGCGGAAGCAGGTGTCCAGCACCTCCCGGGTCCACTCATAGTCGGCCACATTGGCCCCGCCGCAAATGCGGTTGATGCGGTGCCCCTCCTGGAAATCCCGCACATAGGTGCGGTACCGGCGGTACTCATTGGCGTAGTATTGGGGGAGCATATTGCCGCCGCAGCCCCAATTCTCATTGCCAATGCCGAAATAATCCACCTTCCAGGGGCGCTCCTGCCCGTTTTTACGGCGCAGGTCTGCCATGGGGGACACGCCGTCAAAGGTCATGTACTCCACCCATTCCGCCATTTCCTGCACGGTGCCGCTTCCCACATTGCCGTTGACATAGGTCTTGCACCCCAGCTGGCGGCACAGCTCGAAAAACTCGTGGGTGCCAAAGCTGTTGTCCTCCACCACGCCGCCCCAGTGGGTGTTGATCATCTTCTTGCGCGCCTGCTTGGGGCCAATGCCGTCCTTCCAGTGGTACTCATCGGCAAAGCAGCCGCCGGGCCAGCGCAGCACCGGAATGCGGATGTGCTTGAGCGCCTCCACCACATCGCAGCGCATACCATTCACATTGGGGATGTGGGAGTCCTCCCCCACATAGATCCCCTCGTAAATACAACGTCCCAAATGCTCAGAAAAGTGACCGTACACCTCGGGCTCAATGGTGCTCAGAGGACGGTCGGTATACACAGTTAAACGTGCCATGTCAATCCGCTCCTTCTCAGTTGAGTGCCTGCAGGCCGCTGCCCCAGATGGCAGTTCCCGTCTGGCTGCACACAGCGGTAAAGGTCATGACATATTTCAGGCCATCCTCGTCCCACTGCTTGAGCAAAACGCCCTTGTAGGTTTTGCCGTCCACTTCCAGCGCAATCTGGTTGTCCCCAGTGCGTGTCCATGTACCGGTCACATCCCCAGACAGGGTGCCGTCTTTGTTCAGCTGTACCTGCACAGAGGTCTGCATCTCAGCGGTAATCGCCCTGCCGTGGTCAATCCACTTGTAGCTGCCCACCACTTCCTTGTCGGAGTAGGCCTCCGCCGTCTCTCCGGTGTAGCGGTAGGGGGCAATTACAGGCCAGCCGTCCTCATTGAAAAACATCTGGTGTACCCGCACCTGGTGCAGCTCGCCGCTGCGCTCAAACCGGGTGTGGTACACAATGAAGTACTTGCCGCTCTCCTCCTCCAGCAGGCAGGAGTTGTGGCCGGGGGACAGATAGCCCTTGCGCTCCTCCCCCTCCTCGCCCTCTTGCCAGAGGAACTTATACCCGCCCATCAGCTTGGTCCCGTACTGCTGTGCGGTGGCGTCGCTGAAGGCGCTGCCGGTGGGGCCTTTGCAGTCGATCATCTCGTTGCCCATGGAGTCATAATAGGGGCCGTCGGGATGCTCGCTGCGGCAGACACGGATGTTGTATCCCCCGTCCGAGTCCAGGCCGCCGAAGGAGAGGAACATATAGTAGTACCCCGTCTGCTCATTGTAGATGACATAGGGCGCCTCGATGCGCAGGTGATTTCCGCCCAGCAGCTTCTTCCCGTACCCCTTTTCCAGGGGAAGGCCGGTGTAGGGGTCCATCTCCAGGACAAAAATCCCCCCGGAATAGGGGCCGTAAATCATCCAAAGCCGCTCCTCCTGGTCGTAAAACACCACAGGGTCCACCACATTGGGGTCAATGCTGGATTGGTACAGGTCCCCATCCTCATCGGGCACACTGGCCTCCATGCCCGATTTCAGCAGCAGGCCCTGGTTGGTGTACGGCCCGGCAATCTCATCGGCAATGGCCAGGCCCAGGCAGCTGACGGGGGCGTCCCCCTGGCAGTTGCAGTAGTACATGGCCCAGCGGCCATCCTTGAGCTGCACCACATCAGGGGCCCAAAAGGTGTCGCTATGGGACCAGGCAAAGGCCTCCTTCATCTGGTCATACACCTTGGGAATCACCTTGCTGTTTTGCTTCACGCCCTGGTTGATGGATTCCCAATTCATCAGGTCAGAGGTCTTGGCCACTGCCATATGAGAACCAAAGATATAGTATTCCCCGTTCTCCCCCTCCACAATGGAGGGGTCGTGTACCGACACCTCTTCAAAGGTATAGGTGACAGGCTCCTCAGCCTGCAAGGCCACGGGTGCTTGACAGGCCGACAGCGCCAGACACAGCGCCGCCGTCAAGCACACGCCCGCTTTCCGTTTCACAGCAATCCTCCTTCTCTGCTATCAGAAGGCGCAGCGCTGTGCCCGGGGTGTCACGGATTGATGGGACGATACCCCAGGCGCACCTTGATACCCTGATTGTAGTTGCCGAACCCACTGCCGAAAATGGTCAGCCCGCCCATGTGCTTGGCATCCTCCGCCACCTCGAATTTGAACCGCATGGTGCTCTTGTAGTCCAAATCGAACTGGTCAATGGTGACATCGGAGATTTTCAGCCCGTCCACAAAGGTGCCCTTGCGGTCAATGACAATCATCTTGAGCAGCCCGTACTGGTTCCAGTTGGGAAACCACCACTCGGGGGTGAAGATGCCCCGCATATCCCCGAAGTCGCCGGGGCTGGTCCAGGTGCCGATTTTCACATCATTGAGCCAGAAGGAGATGTCCGACGGCCAATCGCTGTTCACCCCCGGCGCCTCCGAGCTGATTTCCACCGACAGGGTAATCTGCTCCACACGGGTGCCCGTGGGCAGCACATTGGGGATGATATACGCAATGTAGCCCTTGGTAAACCACAGCACCCCCGCCTTGATGCGCTCGGGGTAGGCAAAATACCGGGGGTCGTCCACCTGCCCCACCAGCTCACTGGTGGTGGCAAGGCCGCAGGTGGGGTAGATTTGATAGTCAGAATAGTGGCCGATGGGGATTTCCGTTTCGCAGATGTTCTCCTCGCCGCCGTCCCCATCCTGCTGGATGTCCACCAAAATCTTGTCCAGACCTACACGGCACAGCTTCTGATTGCCGTGCCCCCCTCGCTCGGAGAGCACCGTAATCAGCCCGACCTCCTCCATTTTCTTGATATGGCTGGTGAGCGCCCCGTTGGTGATACCCAGCCGGGTGGCCAGCTCATTCATGTTCATTTCCTTGTGTTCCAGCAACAATTTCAGGATGTTAATGCGCAATTCAGAGCCTAACGCTTTGAATAGCTCCACGCCTTCATCTAATTTTTTGATATGCAGCATATTTGAGTTCCACTTTCGTTTCAACTAGACTATTTTAGAAAAATCTATAATTAGATTTTATTATAGCCCAGCTTTCCCCAATATGCAACACCATTTTTGTCCACGCCGGTGAGGAGTATGTTCTCCTTCTGGTTCTCATAATCCCACCCGGCATACACCGCCCACGCCCACAGTTTCCCTTGCAGCTCCTCCCAGGAGCAGCGGTAGGAATGCTGCTGCGCGTTGTCCTCCGGCGGCAGGCAGAGCACCTCCAAATCCTTCCCCCGCAGCAGCGCCGGGGAGCGCAGCTCCAGCCCCTCCCCTTCATAGGGCTCCGGCCCCAGCACCGGCCAGCCGTCCAGGTAGAACATGGGCCGCACCATCAGGTAGTGCCTTGTGTAGCTGACGGGGTTGACCCCCTCCTGTTCCACCCGGTGGATGGACGCCCCATCCCGGACATGGTGGACAAAAAAGTGGCGCTGGCGCACCGGGTCATAGAAGGGCACCCCGTGCCCCGGCCCGTAGAAGCCGCCGAAGCTCCACCCCGGCGCTTCCCCGCCCTGCCTGGGGGATGCAGATGCAAAGCGGTAGCTGCCCGCCACCTTTTCCCCCATGGACTCCTCCACCAAATTGCGCCCCTGCCGGTCCAGATAAGGCCCGGTCACCTGTCTGCTGCGCCCCACACGGATGTCGTAGGTCTCACCCAGCCAGCCATAGGACTGGAAGAGGTAGTAGTACCCCGTCTCGGGCACATACTGCACCGCCGCACCCTCCGGGCCGTCCACATGGGCCCCCGGCCCCTTGCGGGAGATGCAGACACCCAGCTCCCCGGCGTCTCCGCTGAGGGGCAGTCCCGTTTCCGGGTTCAGCTGCTTGAGGTAAATACCGCCGAAAAAGGAGCCGTACACCAGAAAGCACGCCTCCCCCGCCCAAATGACGTGGGCGTCAATGGCATTGGGGAGGGTGTCGTCGGTGCCCCAGGTGTCCGCCGCCACACCCCGGTTTTCAAAGGGGCCCAGGGGATGGTCAGCCACCGCCAGCCAAATGCGGGACTCCGAGCTGCCAAAGGCACGGGTGGCGGAGTAGTACATCCGGTACTCCCCCCGCACATACTCCACAAAGGGCGCCCAGAAGCCCGCCGTGGGGGGAAATGCCCCGTTGTCCCGCCCCTGGGCAATGGCTTTGGGGGAAAGGGCCACCCCTTCATAGCGGAACGACGTCAAATCCTCCGAGCTGCGCACGGGAATCCCGATTTGCTCCTGAATGCCCAGCGCCGGGTCGTAGACGTCGGTGCAGTAGGAGTAATACCGCTTGGTCACAGGGTCCCACATCATGGAGGGATCGTGGGCGCCGGCCCCGCCGTTTTTGCCCACATCATAGAGGTTCAGGGTAAACATCTCTTCTCATCTCCTTTCAAAAAGGGCCGTTACAAATCCACTGTAACGGCCCTTTTGTCATCCCTATGTTACCCCTTTACCCCGGAGATTGCCACGGACTCAATGATGTACCTCTGGAAGAAGAAGAACAGCAGGAGGGTGGGAATCAGGGAGAGCACAGAGGCTGCCATGATAAGGGGGTAGTCGCTGTTCACAGCGTAGTAGGAGTTGAAGGAGCGGATGACCATTTGCAGGGTAAACCATTCATCCTTCTGAATGAAGATGGTGGGCGCCAGGTAATCGTTCCAAATCCCCATGAACCACAGGATGATCTGGGTCATCAAAGCGCCCTTCATCAGGGGCAGGAAAATCTGATAGTAGATGCGGAAGTAGCCGCAGCCGTCAATCTTCGCCGCCTCAGCCAGGGTGGATGGAATGCTGCTCAGATTCTGGCGCAGGAAGAAAATCACGCCCACATTGCCGAACAGGCCTGGGATAATCAGCGGCCACAGGGTGTTGGTCCATCCCCACTTGGTAAACATCACATATTGGGGAATCATCACCACGGCAAAGGGAATCATCATGGTGGACAGCAGCCCCAGGAAGATTTTATCCTTGCCCTTAAAGCGCAGCTTGCTGAAGGAGAAGGCCGCCAGCGAGGAGGTGAATCCGCCCACCAGCAGCACAGGCACCGCCACCAGCAGGGTGTTGCGCAGGCCCCGGAGAAACTCCGGGCGGTCAAACAGCACCTCGGCATACTTGCCGAACTTCCACGGATTGGGGATAATGGAGAAGTCGGCGGAGAGAATCTGTCCCTTGGTCATAAACGAGCTGAGCACCATGTACACCAGAGGGAACACCATGGCGATTGCCCCCAGTGTTAGGAGGAGGAACACAATCCCATCCACAATCTTGGTCTTTTTGGTCTTGTACAATGTCATGGGCTCACCTCCTCAGTCCAAGGTCTTGACCCATTTATCCTGGGCCTTGAAGTTGATGGCGGTGATGATGAAGATGAGGATTGCCAGCAGGAACGCCATGGCAGCGCCGTATCCCATCTGACGGCTGCCAAAGGCCTTTTCATACAGGTAGAACACCACCGTGGCGGCGCTGTAATCCAAGCCGCCGGTGGGCACCATCACCAGCACCTCTACGAACACCTGGAAGCCGCCAATCAGACCTGTGATCAGCAGATAGAAGGTGACGGGGGACACCAGGGGCACCGTGATGTGGCGGAACAGGTTCCAGCTGCTGGCCCCGTCGATGGTGGCCGCCTCGTAGTAGTCCCTGGGAATGCTCTGCAAGCCGGCTAGGTAGAGAATGATGGACGTACCCAGCCCCTTCCACACCATGAAGATAATCATGGACACCTTCACCCAGAACTCGTCGCCCAGCCAGTTGATTCCCTTTTGCCCGGTGAAGAACTTAATCATGCTGTTGAGCAGGCCGAAATCATAGTTGAACACCCACATCCACAGGATGGCCACCGCCACCAGAGAGGACACCACGGGCACATAGTAGAGGGTGCGCAGCACTTTGATGCCGCGAATCTTGCGGTTCATGCCCACCGCAATCACCAGGCCCAAAACCATGCCGATGGGGATGCCAATCATGTAGATCACGGTATTCCCCAGCACCTTCCAGAACTTTTCATCCGTCAGGAGCTTGGCATAGTTCTCGAACCATACCACGCGATCGAGCATATTGTTCATGCCGTTCCACTTGGTCAAGCTGGCCACAAAGGCAAAGACAATGGGAAAGGCCATAAAGATCAGGAATCCGATGAAGGGGGGCGCCACAAAGGCCAATCCCCAACGATGTTCAATCAGAGCGGCTCTGCCCATCTTCTTCTTCGCCGGCCCCTTGGACGGCTTTTGCTCCGGCTGGCGCTCCGCCTTGTTTGCCGGATGCTCTTCCCGGCGCACTTTGGACTCAATCACGCTCCCTCACCTCCCGTATGATTGCGTGTACTTGTTCATAACGGCCGGTTAGGACACGCTGTCCCAGGCCTCATCCAGAGCGTCCTGCATCTGGGGCTGAATCTCCTTGATGAAGTCATCCACGCTCATGGAGCCGTTCTTCACCTTGTCCACGCTGGCAAAGAAGATGTCAATCCACTCGGTGTTGGGGGTGTAGGTGGTCTCGGTCATGCGGCCGCTGCAGTTGTCGGTGCCGTTCATGTAGTTGAAAATCACCTGCACGTTGGAGGGGTACTTCAGGGTGCCGTCCTTCACAGCGTCCACAAACTCGCCCTCGGCCATCTCCACCTTGTTGGGAATCTGGACGGAGTTGCCGGTGGTGATGCCGGAGACGATGCGCTGGCCCTCGTCATCGGTGCTCAGGAAGTTGATCAGGTCCACAGCCTCTTCCTTGCAGTCGCTCTTGGCGGACACGCAGTAGCCCACGGTGCCCAGCCAGGTCATGGACTTGCCGGTGGAGAGGGTGGGGTAGGTGCACAAATCCCAGTTAAAGGCCACAGTCTCGGGGTCCATGAAGCCGCCCACGTCCCAGGTGCCGCAGGCGTAGAAGGCCTCCTGACCGGCAATCCAGCGCTGATACACGCCCAGAGCGGCATCCTGCTCCACAGTGGGGGTGACCTTGTGCACCAGGGTGAGGTCCACAAACTTCTGGAGGGCATCCTTGAACTCAGGGGTGTCCACGGTCACGGTCTTGTAGTCGTCAGACAGGAAGCTGGCGCCATTGGACCACACAAACTGATAGAGCATGAAGCCGTTTGCAAAACCGGCGCCCCACTGGTCAATCTCACCGTCGCCATCGGTGTCCTTGGTCAGCTTCTTGCACACCTCCACGAACTCGTCGTAGGTGTAGGGCTTCTCAGGGTCGGGATAGGGCACGCCGGCCTCATCAAAGATGTCCTTGTTGTAGGCGTAGGCAAACACAGAGGAGTCCTTGGGCAGGGCGTACAAATCGCCGGAGCCGGTGGAGGTGCCGTCATAGCGGTAGCTGTCCAGCACGTTCTGCATCAGTGCCTCGGTGGAGATGTTCTTCGACTCCAGCAGGGGCGTCAGGTTCTCGATGTAGCCGTTGTCCACAAACTGCTGGACAGACTCAGGCCCGACATAGAACACGTCGGGCAGCTCGCCGGCGGTCATCATGCCCATCAGGGTGGTTTTGTACTCCTCCTGGGTGGTAATCTGGAGGTTGATGTCTGCAAAGGAATGAGGAGCTTGGGCGCATTTTCCTACGATGGTATGCTGGTTCGTTTTCTCAATCTGGTGGCTGACCTGGTG
>CALXDR010000025.1 GCA_944387115.1 uncultured Oscillospiraceae bacterium | reverse complement strand
TTTGCCCTTCGCTTCGGTCCATCCGGGCTGTTCCGGGGGCTGCGCACTTCCTCCTCACTCTACATCCCGGTAGTACAGCCCTCGGGTATAGCTGGCGGGGGCATAATGCCCCTCCCCCCGATAGCGCTGGGTGATGCGCAGGCACTCAGCGGGGCTTTCCAGGGTAAACATCAACCGGATGGTGCGCACGCCCACCCTCTGGTAGTCCTGGGCCTTATCCGCCAGAAACAGCTTGTTGGCGTTGAGAATCTCGTTCCGGCACCCAAACGCCCGCACCACGGGAAAGCGCACGCCCTTACGGTCAATGAGCAGGTTTTCCTGCTTGCAGCTGCATCGGTTGGCCCGGTTGCGAATCAGGCAGTTTTCCGTAATCATCAGCGGCAGGCGGCCGTAGGCAATCAGCTCGGTGTCCACCACCTTTGCCAGGTCCCGAATCTGGGCCAGCTTCAACTCAAACGAGGCGGTGAGAGAGGAGAAGCCCATGCGCTTATACTCCTTGGCCCCCTCGCTGTTAAACACCTGCAGGCCAAAGTCCCCTAAGAGGGCAAAGCCCTCCCGGCGGGCCACAGCCACCTGGCTCAGGTTGCCCACCAGCGCCCGATCCACCCCCAAATCCCGGCAGCGGCGCAGCAGCGTGACCAGCTGCTCCAGCTCCCGGTCAAAGCAGACACGGGGGAGCACCACCGCCAGAGGAATGCCCCGGCTGGCGGCACGCTGTACCACTTCCGGGTGGGCCGCCAGCTCCTCGGCGGGCAAGCTGACCAGACAGGGCTTCTGCTCCAGCAGCTCGGCGGTGAGCTGCTCGGCCCGGCGCAGGGACAGGTGCAGCTGGGGCGCCTGCCGGGGGTTTTCGTACCGTGCCCCCGGCTGGTAGGGCTGGTGCCGCCGGACGGGCAGGGCCACCCTCTGCTGGGTCAGCTGCTCCAGCACCTGCCGGCGCAGGCCGTTGAGCACAGACAGGGGCACCGACATCCCCTCAGACACCATAGCCCGCACCTGTGTCACCCGAAAGGGAGTGCCCCCGGTCTTGGACAGCTGGCTTTCCACGTCCGCCACCGTCAGGGCCCGGCTGCGCGCCACCTCCGGGAGGGGGCCCTCTGCCGTCACCACCCGTCCCCCATCGTCCTCAACCCCCACCTTGAGGGGCTGACCGGGACAGATCATGGCGTAAAACTTCACAGGAACGCCCCGGCCCTCCCCCTTTTCATAGGCGGCCCGGGCCTGGGCAAACAGCTGCTTGGGCTCGGGCAGATTCTCCCGCACCCCAAACATCTCCGGCCCGGTGTGTCCCTGGAAGTAGCTGTCGGTAAACCCCTGGCGGGAAAAGGCGTGGGCCAGCTGGCGCAGCTCCTCCTGGGTGGGCTCCCGCCCCTCCCGCAGGGCATCGGCATACACCTTGGTCACCACCCATACATACTCAGGCCGCTTCATGCGCCCCTCGATTTTGGCGCAGGCCACCCCCATCTCCGCCAGCTCCCGCAGATGTCCCGCCAGCGACATATCCTTCAGGGAGAGGGGGTTCCCATCCGCCTTATCTCCCCAGCCGTAGGCCAGGCGGCAGGGCTGGGCGCACAGTCCCCGGTTACCGCTGCGCCCGCCAATCACCGAGGACATAAAGCACTGCCCACTGTGGCACATACACAGTGCCCCGTGGACAAAGGTCTCAATCTCCACCGGAGAGCGGGCGCAGATGTAGGCGATGTCCCGCCGGGACAGCTCCCGTGCCAGCACCACCCGGGTCAGCCCCAGGTCTGCGGCAGCCTTCACCCCGTCCAGGTTGTGAATGGCCATCTGGGTGGAGGCATGGATGGGCAAATCGGGGGCGGCCCGGCGCAGCGCCCGCACCAGCCCCATATCCTGCACCAGCACGGCGTCCACACCCGCCTGAGAGGCCTGCACGGCGTGCTCCACCGCCGCCCCCACCTCCCGGTCTGAGGTCAGAGTGTTGAGGGTGAGGTATACCCGCACCCCCCGCAGGTGGCAGTAGTCCACCGCCTGGGCAAATTCTTCTTCGGTAAAATTGCGGGCGTTGCGCCGGGCGTTGAACGCCCCATATCCCAGATAAATGGCGTCCGCCCCGGCGCATACCGCCGCCCGAACTGCCTCAGGGCTCCCCGCAGGGGACAAGATTTCCATGTCATTCCTCCATGATGCTCGCTTGTGTCGTCATGCCCCTTCTGTGCGGGGCTTTGATAGATGTGGCCCATCCGGGCTGCTTGCAGCGGCCGGGGCGCTTCCTTTCGGAAAACACTCTGCTCAGGGGAAATAGGGTGACAATTCCGAAGGAATCGAGTCCTATTTCCCCTGCATCTCCTCAAAAAAGTCCTTGGACTTTTTTGAAGTGGCTTAGCGCTTCGTGTCTCACAGAGTTTCGCACCCGCAGGGGGCGAAATAAAATTCAATCTCGTGTTTTCCGGGGACATGCGCCTCGGAAAACACTCTGCTCATGGAAAATAGGGTGACAATTCCGAAGGAATCGAACCCTATTTTCCATGTGTTCTCTCAAAAAAGTCCTTGGACTTTTTTGAAATGGCTCAGCGCTTCTTAGATGTCACGCTTCGCCTGCTCACGACGCCCGGCTTCCCTCCGTCTCGGGACAACCATGGCAGGCTCCGCCTGCCTTTCATGGTTATCCCTCGCTCCAGTCCATCCGGGCTGTTCGCGACGGCTCAGCGCTTCTGTTGTAACCGGAACACCTCGCGCTTGCTCTCGCTCAGCTCCTGCTTGAGCTTTGCCATCTCCTCCAGCATTTCCTTAATCTGGCGGCGCAGGTTCTCCCCCTGCTCCTTCTCCTTAAAGCGCTCGTCGGCGATGTTCAGTGCGGTGAGAATGGCGTTGTCCACCACTGCCAGCCGCTCCCCCTGCCCCTCCTCCATCTGGGCCATCTTTTCATCTACATAGGCGGCCACCTGCTTGACATATTCCTCCCCCTCCGGGGCCAGCAGATTATATCGGAAGCCGTGGACTGTAATCGTCACTCGGTTTTGCATATCGTTCCCTCCAGGATAAAATAGTTCAGGTTCTGCTATTATAGCATATCCCGCTGGAAAATGGAATGCAAAAGTTGGTCGTTTTCCCTTTCCAAACCGCCCTTTTCCCCCTCCCCTGCATTCTCCTCTTGACGGGGGCGGTGGGGGATGATAAAATGAGCCCATAAATAGGCTAGGAGTGGGAGGAGTACCCCAATTTCCGGGTGAAGAGAGGAGCCGGCAGGTGCAAGGCTCTGCCGGGGTGGGGGGAAGGGCGCCCAGGAGCTTCGGGCAGGAAATGGCCCGGCGGAGCCCCACCGTTATCCGGGAGTGTGGCGCTGTGCAGTGCGCAGGGCCGGGATGAGTGTGCATCAGCAGATGCAAATTCAGGTGGAACCACGGATCATTTGATTCGCCCTGAGCCGGACGGCTCAGGGCCTTTTGTTTGCCCGGAGCCGTCAAAATCAGATGCAGAAAGGACTGTGACACGATGAAAAACACTGAAAAGACCATGGAGCAGATTGTCAACCTGTGCAAAGGGCGCGGATTCATCTTCTCCGGCAGTGAAATCTACGGCGGTCTGGCCAACACCTGGGATTACGGCCCCCTGGGTGTAGAGCTGAAAAACAACGTCAAAAAGGCCTGGTGGAAGAAGTTTGTCCAGGAGAGCCCCTACAACGTGGGTCTGGACTCCGCCATTCTCATGAACCCCCAGGTGTGGGTGGCCTCCGGCCATGTAGGCGGCTTCTCCGACCCCCTGATGGACTGCAAGGAGTGCAAGGAGCGCTTTCGTGCAGACAAGGTGATTGAGGACTGGTGCCAGGAGCATGGGGTGACGCTGCCCCACAGCGTAGACGCCATGAGCCAGGGAGAGATGAAGGAGTTTGTCACCGCCAACGCCATCCCCTGCCCCACCTGCGGCAAGCACAACTGGACGGACATCCGCCAGTTCAACCTGATGTTCAAGACCTTCCAGGGGGTGACAGAGGACGCAAAGAACACCGTCTACCTGCGCCCGGAGACCGCCCAGGGCATTTTCGTCAACTTCCAGAATGTCCAGCGCACTACCCGCCGCAAGCTGCCCTTCGGCGTGTGCCAGGTGGGCAAGAGCTTCCGCAACGAGATTACGCCGGGCAACTTCACCTTCCGCACCCGGGAGTTTGAGCAGATGGAGCTGGAGTTCTTCTGCGCACCCGGCACCGAGCTGGAGTGGTTTGCCTACTGGAAGCAGTTCTGCCACCAGTGGCTGCTGGATTTGGGTATGCAGGACGAGAACCTGCGCCTGCGTGACCACGATCCCGAGGAGCTGAGCCACTACTCCAATGCCACCACCGACTTCGAGTTTGTCTTCCCCTTCGGCTGGGGCGAGCTGTGGGGCATTGCCAGCCGCACCAACTTTGACCTCAACGCCCACCAGACCACCTCGGGCAAGGACATGACCTACTTCGACCAGGAGAAGAACGAGCACTACCTGCCCTATGTCATCGAGCCCTCTCTGGGCGCCGACCGTGTCACCCTGGCCTTCCTGGTGGACGCCTACGACCAGGAGGTTGTGGACGCTGAGAAGAACGATGTGCGCACCGTGCTCCGCCTCCATCCCGCTCTGGCTCCCTACAAGGCCGCCGTGCTCCCCCTGTCCAAAAAGCTGGGTGAGAAGGCCCGTGAGGTGCAGCAGCTGCTGAGCAAGTACTTCATGGTGGACTATGACGATGCCGGCTCCATCGGCAAGCGCTACCGCCGCCAGGACGAGATCGGCACCCCCTACTGCATCACCGTGGACTTTGCCACCGTGGGCAGCGACACCGAGGAGGCCGACCACGCCGTGACCATCCGGGACCGTGACACCATGGAGCAGGTGCGTGTCCCCATTTCCCAGCTCAAAGCCTGGTTGGAGGAAAAGCTGGATTACTAATCGCAAAGGATGAACCCTATGCCCTTTTTGTTGCGCCGCACCCCCGCCCCGGACACCTCCCGGGGCGGGCTGGCAGCCTTTTGGGGGTGGAACTGGGGCCTGACCCTGGCAGGGGCGGCCCTGCTGGGCCTGGCCTGCCTGATGCTGGCCCACGGCCCCTACGATGAAGCCGTCTTCCGGGAGTACCTCACCCTTCCCCTCCTTGTAGCCCTCAACCTCCTGCCCGCCATGGTGCTCACCGCCCTGCTCTACGGTCTGCTGGGCCGCGCCTGGCTGGCGCTGGCCATCACCGCCCTGCCTGTGATGGGCCTTGCCCTGGGCAACTACTACAAGCTGGCCTTCCGGGATGACCCGGTGGTGGCCTCCGACCTGCCCCTTCTGGGGGAGGCGGGAAAAATGGCCGGGGAGTACCACCCCTTTGTAACCCCCCGCATAGCGCTGGCCCTGGGTATCTGCGCAGCCGCCATCGTGGCGGTGGGACTGCTGGCCCGGGGACGGGCAGGCTGGCGGGGGCGTGTGTTGGGCAGCGTGCTGGCTCTGGCCGCAGCCGCTGCACTCACGCCGGCCTATCTCAGCGATGCGCTGTACAGCCAGCAGGCCGCTCAGAATCACTTAAACCGCTGGTCCTCCACCCAGCAGTACCTGGCCCGGGGACTGCTCTATCCCTTCCTGCACAGCATCCCCGACGCCATTCCCTCCCCGCCGGAGGGGTATCGCGAGGCCCAGACCGGGCAGCTGCTGGCCAGCTACACCGACCAGGACATCCCCGAGGAGCAAAAGGTCAATCTGGTGGGGATTATGCTGGAGGCCTTCACCGATTTCTCCCGCTTTGCGGAGGTGGAGGTGCGCCCTGAGGTATACGCCCTCTACCACGCCCTGGAGGCAGAGAGCTACACCGGCAATCTGGTGACCAACATCTTTGCCGGAGGCACGGTGAACACGGAGCGGGCCTTCCTCACCGGCATCAACACCGCCTCGCTGGACTACCGCAGCAACGCCTCCTCCTATGTGTGGTATCTGAAAAGCCAGGGCTACCAGACCTCCGGCGACCACCCCTGCAACAACTGGTTTTACAACCGCCTGAATGTCAACCGATACCTGGGCTTTGACCGCTACCGGTTTTCCGAGGACTTCTACGCCGCCCTGTCCGGGCAGAGTACCGCCAACGACGACATTTTCTTCCCCCAGCTCACCCAATCCATTTTGGATCAGATGGAGGACGACCGCCCGCTGTTCTCCTTCTCCGTCAGCTACCAGGGCCACGGGCCCTACAGCGACGAGGTGTGTTGGTACGGGGATGCGGATGATTTTGTGGGCAACGAACAGCTGGATCAGGGCAGCCGCAACATTTTGGCCAACTACCTGGCCTCCGTCCGCTCCACCCAGGCCAGCCTGATGGAGCTGGTGGACACCCTGCGCACCACCCAGGAGCCTGTGGTTTTGATTGTCTTTGGCGACCACAAGCCCTGGCTGGGCAACAGCAACTCGGTGTACCACGCCCTGGGCATTGACCTGTCCCTGTCCGACGAGCAGAGCTTCTACAACTACTGGTCCACCCGCTACCTTATCTGGGCCAACGATGCCGCCAAGGCCGCCCTGGGCAACGACTTTGTGGGGGAGGGGCCGGATGTGTCCCCCTGCTTCCTCATGCAGGTGCTCTTTGAGCAGTGCGGCTGGGCGGGGGATGCGTATATGCAGGCCACCCGGGAGGCGTACACCACCCTTCCCGTGATGCAGGAGCAGGGTATGTACCGCACTGCCCGGGGAACCCTCACCGATACCCTCACGCCGGAGGAGCAGGAAGTTTTGCAGCGCTTCTCCCATTTGGAATACTACCGTTCCACCCATTTTGACCCCTAAGGGAACCTCTTGAAAGGAATGATGAACATGACCCAACACGAACTGGCGCTCACCGCCGCCAAGGCCCGCCTGCTGGGCCTGGAGATGGTGTATGCCGCCGCCTCCGGGCACCTGGGCGGCTCTCTGTCCTCTCTGGACGCCCTCACCGTGCTCTACCAGAATGTGATGCGGGTGGACCCCGCCAACCCCCAAAAGCCTGACCGGGACCGCTTTGTCCTCTCCAAGGGCCACTGCACCCCCGCCCTCTATCCCACCCTGGCCCTGCGCGGCTTCTTCCCCGTGGAGGATTTGAAGCTGTTCCGCTCCATCCAGGGGCATATGTCCGGCCATGCGGAAATGCACCATGTGAAGGGTGTGGATATGTCCACCGGCTCTCTGGGCCAGGGCATTTCCGCCGCCGTGGGTCTGGCGCTGGCAGGCAAGCTGGACAAGGCCGGCTACCGGGTGTACACCCTGCTGGGGGACGGCGAGCTGGCAGAGGGCCAGGTGTGGGAGGCTGCAATGTCCGCAGCCAAGTACCACCTGGACAATCTGTGCGCCGTGGTAGATGTCAACGGCCTGCAAATTGACGGCAAAACCTCCGACGTCATGCCCACCGAGCCGCTGGACAAGAAGTTTGAGGCCTTCAACTGGCACGTCATCCATGTGGACGGCCACGACCTGACCGCCCTGGAGGAGGCCTACACCCAGGCCGCCGCCCACAAGGGCCAGCCCACCGTCATTCTGGCCCGCACCGTAAAGGGCAAGGGCGTGTCCTTTATGGAGAACAACGCCGGGTGGCACGGCAAGGCCCCCAACGCCGAGCAGTACGAGCAGGCCCGGGCCGAGCTGAGCGCCCACATCGCCAAACTGGAGGTAGAGTAATATGGAACACATTGCAACCCGTGCCGCCTACGGCGAGGCCCTGGCCGCTCTGGCCAATGAGTATCCCAACCTGGTGGTGCTGGATGCCGACCTGTCCGGCTCCACCATGAGCAAGAAATTTGCCGATGTCTGCCCCGACCGGTTTTTCAACATGGGCATTGCCGAGGCCAACATGGCAGGCGTGGCCGCCGGACTGGCTGCCGCCGGCAAGACCGCTTTCATCCACTCCTTCGCCATGTTCGCCGCCGGACGGGCCTGGGAGCAGGTGCGCAACTCCATCGCCTATCCCCGGCTGAATGTGAAGGTGATCGGCTCCCACGGCGGCCTGTCCGTGGGCGAGGACGGAGCCACCCACCAGTGCATTGAGGACTACGCCATCATGCGTGCCATCCCCGGTATGCTGGTGCTCTCCCCCTGCGACGGCCCCGAGATGCGCCTGGCGGTCAAGGCCCTGCTGGAGTATGACGGCCCCGCCTATATGCGTCTGGGCCGCCTGGCGGTGGACTCCATCACCGATGAGGTGGAGGGCTACACCTTCCAGCTGGGCAAGGGCAGCCAGCTGCGCGGAGGCACCGACGCCACCGTCATTGCCACCGGCATGATGGTGCAGGAGGCGGTGAAGGCCTCCGACGCCCTCCAGGCCGAGGGCCTGCGTGTGCGGGTCATTGATATGCACACCATCAAGCCCCTGGACGAGGCGCTGGTGCTCCAGTGCGCCCGGGAGACCGGCGCCATTGTCACCAGCGAAGAGGCCAATGTGCTGGGCGGCCTGGGCTCTGCGGTGTGTGAATGCGTCGCCGCCAGCTGCCCTGTCCCCGTGGTGCGCCACGGCGTGGAGGATGTGTTCGGCCGCTCCGGCGCAGCCAAAGCTGTTCTGGACGCCTACCACCTCAATGCCGAGGGCATTGCCCAGGCAGTGCGCCGTGCCATTTCCCTCAAAAAGTGATTTTTTCCCTTCAACCCAGGCCGAAACACCCATGTTTCGGCCTGGGTTTTGCCCAAATAAATTTTTCAAACTTTTTTGTAAAAACCCATTGACAAATGCCATCCCCTGCGCTATAATAACTCCTGTCCTGTGCAGGAGATAACTCCTAAACGACACGGCGGCATAGCTCAGTTGGCTAGAGCATACGGTTCATACCCGTAGTGTCATGTGTTCGAATCACATTGCCGCTACCACCCGGAGAGGCGGCGATGGCCGCCCCTTCGGGACCCAACCTAGCGCCCGCTGTGGGCAACATGGCCCGTTGGTCAAGCGGTTAAGACACCGCCCTTTCACGGCGGTAACACGGGTTCGAGTCCCGTACGGGTCACCATATATGGAGGCTTAGCTCAGCCGGTAGAGCGCTTGCTTCACACGCAAGAGGTCACAGATTCGAGTTCTGTAGTCTCCACCATACAAACCCCCGAACTCCATGAGTTCGGGGGTTTTCGTACACAAACGCCGTTCTTCCACCCCTGCCCCGCCAGACAGTCGCCCCACACCACACCACGCAGCCGGTAACCCACCGCCCCGCAGGGCGCCCCTGCGCCACGCTGCGCCCATGGGCTGCACCCGGCTGCGCCCCCACAGAGGGACAGGCAGCTGGAGGTACACCCCATAGGCCAGACCAGAGAGGAGGGATTGCATGAGAGATTCCATCAGCCTGGGCGAGTATCTATACCACGCCCTGCGCACCCGCATCACCAGCGGACTGCTGGAGGCGGGCAGTCCCTTCCTCTCCATTCAGCAGCTTCGGGAGGAATATCAGGTGGGCTTTCGCACCGCCCGTGAGGTCACCCAGCGCCTACAGGAGGAAGGGCTGATTGCGGTGCGCCCCCGCCACACCCCCACCATCGCCTATTCCCTCACCGGGGCCGCCCGGCAGACAGCGCTGGCCCAGGCAGCTGCTCAGCGGGATGCGCTGCTGGAGGTGTGCGACACCCTCACCCTGGTCCTGCCGCTGTTTTTGTCCGGCGCCGGGGGCATTCCCCCTGCGGTGCCTCCCGCCCAGTGGGAGGAGATGACCCGGGCAGTGGGGCGTGGCCTGGAAGCCGGGGAATGGCGCACACTGGTGCAGCGCTTTGCCCAGGCGCTGCGCACCACGGGCACCCCCCTGTTTCACAGTGTGTTCATTGCCTTACTCTCCTCCAGCCGCCCCGGCCTGTTTTTGGGGGAGGGCAGGGCGTATACTGCCTTCTCCCAGCGGATACGGCAGGTGCTGACCGGCGCTATGGCGTGCAATCTCCCCCAAGAGGGCCAGAGCCTGCGGGCGGTGCTCCACAGCTATCGGGAGCTGGTAGAGCGCTCTCTGCCGCCCCAAACCGCCCCAGGCTGCACCGGCCCCCTCTTCCTCTGGCAGCTCCCCCATCTGCCCGACTACCGGTATCGCCGCCTGGTGCACCACCTGCTCCAGGATATATCCAGCGGCCGCTATCCCCCCGGCAGCTTTCTCCCCCACGAAGGGGCGCTGGCCCGCAGCCACGGCCTGTCGGTGAGCACCGTGCGCCGTGCCATGGCGCTGCTGCGGGAGCTGGGCTTTTGCCGCACCCTTAACGCCCGGGGCACCCAGGTACTCCCCCGTGACCAGGCGGAAGCCATCCCCGCCCTGTCCGCCCCCAGCGCCCGCCAGATGGTGTACACAGCCCTCCAGGCCAATCAGCTGCTCCTTCTGCTCCTGGAGTCCATCACGCACTTGTCCCTGCCCCATGTGACCCAGACCGACCGGGACGCCCTCTCCCACGCCCTGACCCAGGGGGAGCAGGCCATGCCCCTCATCACCCAGCTGCTGCTGGAGCGTCTGCCCCTGTCCCCCCTGCGCCACATCGGCACCCAGCTGTTTCACGCCGTGCAATGGGGCAGCTACCTCTGCCTGCCCCAGGCCACCCACCAGGCCCCCCTCCACGGCCCCGCCCTCAGCGCCCTGTTCACCGGGGACTGCCTCTGCCTGGGACAGGCCCTGTGCGCCCACTACCACCACACAGCCCAGCGTATCCGCCAGCTGGCTGCACCGCCCCTTTCCCCAGGCGCAACCTGAGCGCCCACCGGGTATGCCAAAGGCCGCCTGCCGTTTCTCCAACGGCAGGCGGCCTTGTTTCATCTGTACCCTGCACACGCAATCACCCCTTGCAGGGTTTTTCCTGGGCCACATTGCTCTCCCCAATCACATAAATGGGTCTATTTTTGACCTCCATATAGGTTTTGGCCAGGTACTGCCCCACAATGCCCAGAAAAAAGAGCTGTATCCCGCCCAAAAAGCACATGATGCAGGCCAGGGAGGACCATCCGTCTACCGGGTCGCCGAACAGCAGCTTCCTCACCACGATGAACACCGTGGCCACCCCAGACAGCGAGCACAGCAGGAACCCCACCAGGGAGGCCGCCACCAGGGGCGCAGTGGAAAAGGCCACAAGCCCCTCCACGCTGTACTTGAACAGCTTCCAGAAGGACCACTTCGTCTCTCCGGCAACCCGCTCCACATTCTCAAACTCAATCCATTTGGTGTGAAACCCCACCCAGCCGAACAGTCCTTTGGAAAAGCGGTTGTATTCCTTCATATCCAGCAGGGCGTCCACAAACTTGCGGTTCATAATGCGGAAATCCCTGGCCCCGTCCATAATCTCCACATTGCTCAGCCTGCCAATGAGCTTATAGAACAGCCTGGCAAACAGCGACCGGATCACCGGTTCCCCCCTGCGGGTCACCCGCCGGGTGGCGGCGGAGTCAAACCCCTCCGCTGTCACCGCATGGTACAGCTGGGGGAGCAGCTCCGGCGGATCTTGCAGGTCTGCATCCATCATCACCACATACGCCCCGCAGGCATGGGACAGCCCGGCATAAATGGCCGCCTCCTTGCCAAAGTTGCGGGAGAAGGAGAGGTACTTAATGCGCCCATCCTTCCGGGCCAGCTCCTTGATAAGCCCCAGTGTCCCGTCGGTGGACCCGTCGTCCACCAGCAAAATCTCGTAGCCCACATGGGGCAGGCTGGCCGCCATGATTTTGCGCACCTGGGCAATGGACTGGGGCAGTGCCTCCTGCTCATTGTAACAGGGGATGACAATTGAAAGCGTCTGGCTCATAGACTCTCCCTCCCTATGCTCGGCGGTACGGCCTTTTCCTCTAGGATACCCCATACGACACTGCAAATAGCCCCCCGCCTGGGGGCGGGGGGGACCATCCTGCGCCGGGGCGCACGAAGGCACGGCTGGCCCCTGCGTGATGGGGGGCCTGGGCTTACGCAGCGCCGCTGTCAGTGTTCTTCACCAGCTCGTAGAAGTTGATGGCCACCTCCACAGACACAGGCCCCCGGGTGATGTCCCCATCTCGGGGGGAGATGGACAGGCTGGTGACCAGACAGCGGTATCCCGTCCCCGTCAGCTGCTCCAGAATGGAGCGGGCCTGCTCATAGGAGGAAGCCGTGTAGCTGATGCGGATGGTGCGCACCGCCACATTCCCATGTATCTCAGGGGGCGCATAGGAGAACTGCGGCTGAGAACCGATGAAAATGCCATTGAACAGGGTGAGCAGGGTGTTCAGGTTGTCGTAGGGCGGCATGACGGTGATTTCATCCTCGTCCATGGAGAAAATCTCCTCCAGCTCCGCCTGCATACTGTTGTAGCGGTAGGCCTTGGCCTGGGTGTCGGCAAGCGCCAGCTCCGCATCCGCCCGGCTGGCCTCCAGCTCAAGGTACCGCTCCTCGATGGGATGGTGCACCAGCAGCACGTACATCACCGCCAGCAGCACTACCACCATCCCCCCAAGGATGAGCTTCTCCCGGTGGGTAAACTGTCTGAAAAACATCAGCTGGCACCTCCTTGCCCCTGGCTCTGGTCAGCGCTTTGCGCCCCATCCTCCTCCAGCGTGGTGGCGTCCGCCAAGGCAATGGTCATATTGGTGATGGTAATCACCTCGCCGCTGCCGGTGCTGCTCACATAGCTGGAGGTGGACACAGTGACGGAGGATACAATCTTCTCCTCCTCCAGCCGGGCGCTCAGCGCTGCTGTGGCCTCCAGCGTCAGCCCCGACAGGCGCAGGGTCATTACCGAGCCGGAAATGCTCATCCCCTGCACGGTGCACACCGGGAGCATCTGCCGCTCCACCAGGTCGAGAATATCCAGGCGGTCAATGATGGTGCGGTCATAGTCCATATAGGTGTACCGGTTGTACTCCTCCTCCACCTGGTCATAGTCGGCCATGCGGCTGTCCAAAGCGGCGCTCTGGTTCCAAATCCCCTGCACCTCCGCCTCGGCAGCCGCCAGGCGGTCCAGGCGGTCGGCCACACCGAGCTTCCCCAGCAGCACTGCCGCCAGGACAATGGCCGCCAGGGCGGGGACAAACCGGGTGGGATGGGACATCCCCCGCTCCACCACCACCAGGTTCAAGCTGGTCTTGCTGGCGATTTGACGCTTCTTCTTGCCGCCCAAAAGGCTGGCAAGGTCTATCTGGGACAGATTCCTGCGCCCCTTGCCCGCCTCTCCGCCGGTCTGACCGGGGCTGGCGGGCTTGGAGGGCTTGGATGATTGAAACAGCGGCATTGTATTCCCTCCCTCACTGCATGGTGGCACCCACGGCAGCCATAACCATGGGCACATCCTTCATCAGGCTGGGGGGCGCCTGGGGGAGCAGCTCGGACAAGTCCTCCAGGGGAAGGGGCTGGGCCCGCCGCAGGGTGTCCATGAGGGGGCCGTCCTTCACGCCGCCGCCGATACAGTGGATGTGCTCCAACGGGGCATTGGGGTGGTTAAAGTTATAGAAGTTCACTGCCTTCACCACTTCGATGGCCAGTGCGTCATAAAAGCTCTGGCAGGCGGGGGAGGCGAGCACGTCCTCGTGGTTGCTCTCCCGATAGGTGCAGGCGATATGGGGGTCAATGTGGAGGGCATCGGCAATGATGGCGTCCAGGGCGCTCAGGCCATAGTCCAGCGTGCGTTCCGCCTCAATGGCCTCGCCGTCAAACATATAAAAGCGCACCGCCGAATGTCCCAGTACCAGAATACAGTGGCTGTGGCGGTCAGCGCCGCTGTGGTGGATGAGGTTTTTATAGGCCACCGTATCCGGCACTGCCACCCGCAGCCGGAAGCCCCCCCGGGCGCACATCTCCGCACAGTCGGAAATGGTGTCCTTGGGGGCCGCAGCGCCCAGCAGGTCCAGCTCCCGGATGTTCCCCTCCTCATCCCGGATGTCATCCAGCACCGCATAGTCGTAGTTGTACTTGTCCTTTTCCTGGGTGATATAGTCCCGGAATTCGTAGGGAAGGTTCACCCTCAGCTGTTCATCCGTCATGGCAGGGGTGGTAAAGCGGCGGCAATAGCACTGGCTGTCGTGGAGAATCAGGCACACATCCTTGGCCTTCAGCCGGTGCTTTTTGCGCACCTCCTTGAGAAAGTCCCCCATGGCCTCATAGGAGATGATGCGCTCCTCCACCACCATCCCCTCGGGGAGCGGCTCGGACACGATGCTGTTCACCTGTCCGTTCTCTGCGACCACCAGGTGCACCGCCCGGCTGCCCACATCAATTCCCACAAACTTACGGGCCATAGCGGCCCCTCCTTTCCACACATCAGGTCAAAACAGATTGAGATACCAGCCCACAGCCTGCTCCCCAAACAGCGCCACAGGCCAGGCCGCCAGGGCAATGGCCGGGCCGAAGGGGAAGGGGCGGTCCTTTGCGCCCATGGCAAAGGCCAGCGCCAGCCCTACCACACAGGATAAAATGAGCAGGAGCAGCCCCTGGGCCGGGCCAAAATACAGCCCCAGCAGGGCCAGCAGCTTGATGTCGCCGCCGCCCATGCTCTCCCGGCCCAGCACACGGTCTGCCATAAGGGCCACCGCCAGCATCCCGCCGCCCAGAGCCAGGCCCCCCGCCAGGCCCCCCGCCAGCCGCTCCCACGGCTGGGGATGGGCGGGGAGGAAGAGCAGCCAGCTCACTGCCGCCGCCGCCATGGGCGCCCCGGGCAGCTCCATGGTCTCCAAGTCCACCAGGGACAGGAAGAAGAGGATGCACCCCAGCACAAGATACTCCGCCGCCTGCCAGGACACATCCCACCGCACCACAACGGACACCGCCACCAGGGCGCACACCCCCTCGGCGGCGGGATATTTGGCGGAAATGGGCGCTTTGCACCACCGGCACTTGCCCCCCAGGGCCAGCCAGCTGAGCACGGGCACCAGCTCCGCCGCCCCCAGGGTGTGCCCGCAGGCAGGGCAGTGGGAGCGCCCCCGCCACACCTGCTCCCCATGGGTGTGCCGCCAGGCGGCGCAGTGCAGGAAGCTGCCCAGGCAAGCGCCCAGCAGGGCTGTCACCCCCAGAATATACAGGGCAATGGGCAACGAACTATGGAGCACGGCAGCGCTCACCTCCTCAATGGTCAGTCCACGGCTCCTGGGACACCGCAATCGCAATGCTCTGATCCTCCCCACGGGTGAGGGTGAGGACAATCACCCACCCCCGGTGGTGCCCCTGGCCTGAGCCGAGTATCCCCTGGCACACCTGGCATACCTGGGTATCAGCCTGGGCCTTCAGCCGGTAGGCCCCCTCGGGCAGGCAGTCCCAGGGGTGGCCCTCCCCCAGCCGCTCGGGGGGGATGAGCGTGCCCTCCCGGCTGAGCAGCAGCCGGGCCCGGCCCTCCGCCCCCCAGGGCCACGCCTCCAAAATTTCCTCTAAAAACAGGGCCTCTCCATCCACGGTGAGTATCCCCAGGTTCTCTCCCCGCCTTGCCAGGGCGACGGCGGACTGCATTTGCCTGTGGTCCTCCTCCCGCCAGGTCACTGCTACCTGGCGGACAATCAGGGGGAGTGCCGCCACCGCCACCAGCACAAAAATGGCCAGCAGCGCCGCCAGCTCCACATGGGTATACCCTTTTTGCCCACGCAGCTGTGTGCCTTGCACGCCTCCCGCCTCCTTCTCCTCTTTCATCAGAAACAGGGGGATGGAGTCTGCACCCAAACTCCATCCCCCTGCTTCCGCAGGGGTCCGCCCAAAGGGCGAAACAATCAATTAGGTGCCAGCAGAGGGGCTGGTGGAGGGGCTGGTGGTGCTGGCCTCTGCGCCCAGAGCAGCCTGCCAGGTGTTGGAGGTCACAGCGCCGTCGGTCACGGTCACCTTCAGCTCGCCCGCCTTAATGCACTTCTGGCTCTGAGCCATGTCCGCACCCTTCTTGGGGTTGCTCTCGGTCAGCTTGCCCTTGGCATCGAAGCTCTTGATGTCGCGCAGGCCGGAAGTAGTGCCGCCGCTGGGGGCAGTGGCGGGATCAACTGCCACAATGCCCAGGTTGCCGCTCTTGTCCATGCCGAAGGTGAAGGTGACAGTGCCGGTGCCGCCGTACATGGAGTAGGCGCCAACCGCCACAGAGCTGGCGCTGCGGGCGTTGGCCAGGTCAGTGGACTCACGGGAGCGCTCCAGCTGGCTGGAGAACAGGGGGAAAGCCACAGCTGCCAGGATGGCGATGATAGCCACCACGACCAGCAGCTCGGCCAGGGTGAAGCCCTTCTTGTTGAGCTTCTGCTTCATGAGATTCATCATTTCTTCCTCCTTATGGGAATTCTTTATTTATGTAACAGAGTGCGCGCGTGCGCCTCTGGTACACACAGGCAAGGGGATGTCACACCGAGGTGGACATCATAAACATGGGCAGGTAGATGCCCAGTACCAAAAAGCCAATCATCAGGCCCATCACCACGGTGATGATGGGCTCCAGCATACCCAAGGCCCGCTCTGAAGCGGATTGCGCCTCGGCGTCGTAGTAGGTGCCGATGGTGTGCATGGTCTCCTCCAGCATACCCGACTCCTCGCCCACCGACACCATCTCCACCAGCATGGGGGGGAGGTAGGGGTTGTCACGCAGGGCGTCTGCCAGGCGGGCGCCTGCCTCCACCCGGCTCACCGCCTGGGCCAGGCTCTGGCCCACCGCCCGGTTGTCCACCACCCGGCTGAGCAGGTCCAGCACCCGCACCATGGGCAGACCGGCGGCCAGCAGGGTACACATGGTGTTGGCCACCTGGCTGGCGGCATTCATGGTGCTAATCTTGCCGATGATGGGGATTTTCAGCGACATATTGGCCACCTTCAGCCCCCCCTGTGGGGTGCGGGCATAGAGGAAGTAGGTGATGGCCAGCAGCACCACACCCCCCAGCATCACCGGCCACCCCGTCTCAAAGAAGGCGGAGACCATCATGAGAATCTGGGTGGGCAGGGGCAGCTCTGTGCCAAACTGGGTGACCATCTCCAGCATCCCAGGCACCAGCACCACCATCACAATCGCCACCACCACCACCGTCAGCACCAGCAGGAAAATGGGGTAGCTCATGGCGGATTTGACCTTTTTCTTCACCGTGTGCGCCTTGTCATAGTACTGCTCCAGCCGGGTAAAGCACATTTCCAGCGTACCCGACTCCTCACCGGCCCGCACAGTCTCAATGAAGGTGACGGGAATCTTCTTCCCGTTCTTCTCCAGGCTCTGGGCCAGGGAATAGCCCGCCGCCACATCATCGGCGCAGGCGTTGAGGATGCGCTTCATCAGCTTGTCGTTGGTCTGCTCGGCAATGAGGGCCACCACCCGGCTCATGGGCAGGCCCGCCTTGAGCATAATGGAAAACTGGCTGGCCACCAGCGACAGGGATTTGTCCTCCACCCACAAGGGCTCGTTGAGGTCAATGGCAATGCGCCGCCCCTTCACCGGCTCAATTTTCTCCACAATGGGGCAGGTGCGCTTGATGTGGTCCACTGCCTCAAACTCGTTATACGCCTCAATGACCCCGTGGACCACCTGGCCCTCCCGGTCACGGGCTTTGTAGCGATAGGTTGTCAAGGGAGTTCACCTCCAGAGGGGCGGCCTGGGCCGCACAGGTCAGGGGAACGGCTTGCACGCCGCACCGGGGCCTTTTTCGCCCCGCCGTCCCCTTAGTACATGGTGCTGCGCTTCACATACTCCGTGTCGTGGGCAGCCAGACGGGCAGTTTCCGCAGAAATCACCCGCTGTTTATACAGGTTAATCAGGCTGTTGTCCATGGAAATGGAGCCTTCGCTGGCCGAGGTGGCCACAGCGCTGGCAATCTGAGGGGTTTTGCCCTCCCGAATGAGGTTGCGAATGGCGGGGGTGACCACCATCAGCTCGCAGGCCGCCACACGCCCACCGCCCTTGCGGGGGAGCAGCTGCTGGGAGAGCACTGCCATGAGGGTGGTGGACACCTGCAGGCGAATCTGCCGCTGCCGTCCCTCGGGGAACACCGCCACCATGCGGTCAATGGCCTCGGCGGCGGAGTTGGTGTGGAGGGTGGCGAACACCAGGTGCCCCGTCTCTGCGGCGGTCAGGGCTGTTTCAATGGTGTCCAAATCACGCATCTCACCGATGAGGATGACGTCCGGGTCCTCCCGGAGAATGGCCCGCAGGCCGTTGGCATAGCTGGCGGTGTCCACACCCACCTCCCGCTGGTTGATGGTACACAGCTTGGGCTCATAGATGTATTCCACCGGGTCCTCCAGGGTGACAATGTGGCTGCGGTGGGTGTGGTTGATACGGTTGAGCAGGGCCGCCAGGGTGGTGGACTTGCCCGAACCCGTCTCGCCCGTCACCAGCACAATGCCCCGCTGCAAGTCGGGGAAGGTGTGCACAGCCGGGGGCAGACCCAGCATATCCAGGTCGGGAATTTCATCCGCCAGCAGACGAATGGCGGCGGAGATGCCGTTGCGCTGGTGGAAGAGATTGATGCGGCAGCGGATGGGGCCGGGCAGGGTAATGGCCAAATCCAGCTCCCCCATCCTGCGGATGCCCTCAAACTCCTCCCCCGCCATTTCCTTGGCGTACAGCTCGCACTCCAGAGCGGTTGCCCGCTGCTCGTCCATATCGTGCAGCTCCCCGTCAATGCGGAAGCGCACCGGCAGACCGGGGCAGATATGTATATCGGAAGCCCGTCGGGCACGGGCGGTTGTAATAATCTCAGTCAGTGTGGCAGCCATGGCCTATCACCCTTCCGTTTCAGCTTGCAAGGGCCCAAAAGTGTGCTTTTGGGGGTGTCAATCGGTGGTATTCACCGTGCGGATGGCCTCGCTGGCAGTGGTCACGCCAGAGAGCACCAGCTTGCGGCAGTTTTCCATCATGGTGGTAAAGCCCTCCTCCTCCAGCACCGCCATCAGCTCGCTGCGGGGGCGGCTCTCCGCCACAATGCGCTTGCTGCGGCGGCTGAGCATGAGAATCTCAAACACCGCCGTACGCCCCTTGTAACCGGTGTGGTAGCAGTTGGCGCAGCCCTTCCCCCGGTAGAACTTCACGCCCTGGTTCAGGGGGAAGCCCAGCAGCTCCAGCTCCTCCTGGCTGGGCTCGTACTCCTCCCGGCAGTCGGGGCAGATGCGGCGCACCAGCCGCTGGGAAATGACGCCTTTGAGCGCTTCGGAGATGAGGTAGGGGGCCACGCCGATGTCCAGCAGCCGGTCAATGGTGGACACGGCATTGTTGGTGTGGATGGTGGAGAGCACCAGATGTCCGGTAATGGCGGCACGCATGGCGATTTCCGCCGTCTCCCCGTCACGAATTTCGCCCACAGCCACAATGTCCGGGTCCTGCCGGAGCACCGAGCGCAGTCCGTTGGCGAAGGTCATGCCCACCTTCTCGTTGATTTGCACCTGGTTGATGCCGTCGATGTTGTATTCCACCGGGTCTTCCAGGGTGATAAGGTTGACCTCCGGGGTGTTCAGCCCCCGAATCATGGTGTACATGGTGGAGGACTTACCCGAACCGGTGGGGCCAACGATGAGCACCACGCCGTTGGAGTTGCGCACCAGAGCCTTGTACTTTTGCAGGTTTTCCCCCTCCAGGCCAATGGCGGAGGGGTCGAGCAGCTGGGCGGATTTGTCCAGCAGACGAATCACCACCTTCTCCCCGTAGATGGTGGGCAGGGTGGAGATACGCAGGTCGATGTCGTTGCCCTTAATGCGCACATTGGCACGGCCGTCCTGGGGCACACGGCGCTCGGCAATGTCCATATTGCCCATGATTTTCATACGGGAGATGACCGAGCCCTGCAAATCCCGGGGCACGGTGAGAATGGCACGCATCACGCCGTCAATGCGCATACGCACCGCCATATCCCCCTCCCGGGGCTCCACATGGATGTCGCTGGCCCGCTCCACCACGGCACGCTCCACAATGGAGTTGACCAGGCGGACGGTGGGGGCGGACTGCCCGTCCTCCGCATTCAAATCCTGCACATTGCGGGGGTTGGCAGGCTCGTTGTCCCGCACGCCCGCCTCCCACTTCATCTCCTCAATGGCCCGGGCGGCGCCCTCGTTGCCGTACAGGGTGGCAATGGCCCGGTCCACCGCCGCCGAAGTGGCAATGCGGGGGGAGATGCGCTTGCGGGTGGCCGCGCGCACGTCCTCCACCGCCATGAAGTTCAGCGGGTCGGCCATGGCCAGCACCAGCTCATCCTTCACCACCCGGACGGGCACAACACTGTGCTTTTTGGCGATGTTCTTCGGGACCAATTGGGCAATTTCGGTGGGAATCTGCACCTTTGACAGGTCGATAAAGTCGATGCCCAGCTGCAATTCCAACGTCTCAATCAGCTGCTGCTCGCTGATGATTCCCGCATCAATCAGGGTTGCGCCCAAGCGCTTCTTGCTGGTCTTTTGCAGCTCCAGGGCCCGGTTGAGCTGTTCCTCCGTAATCAGCCCTACCGAGGTGAGCAAGTCACCCAGCCGCATATAGGCCATGGCATATTCCCCCTTTCTATGCAGTTACACGGAAAAACTTCCCCGTGTCCGTAATCAATGGGCCCAAAATCCCTGTGTAAATGCTCTGTATCGGATTTTAGGCTTTCAGGCAACAGTATAGCAGTGTCCGCCCATAC
This sequence comes from uncultured Oscillospiraceae bacterium, assembly GCA_944387115.1. Lineage (GTDB taxonomy): Bacteria > Bacillota > Clostridia > Oscillospirales > Oscillospiraceae > Enterenecus. Next base: position 4,159 of record CALXDR010000025.1, on the reverse strand, counting down.
TCGCAAGGTGCAATCTGCTACCGGTTAGATATAGTTTACGATTTTCCAGAATTTTTTGGACTTTGCACAGCCGGGTCTTATCCGCACCCGTTGGAGGGCACGCCCCCTCATCATGTTGCCCAACTGCGCCCTCAGCGATGGCTTCCGGTGAAGAACAGGGCCACGCACCCCGGCCCCGTGTGTGCGCCAATCACAGGGCCGATGCTGTTGATGATAATCTCCTGGGCCCCGTACTTGTTGTAGATGGACTGCGCCACATAGCGGGCGTCCTCCAGGCAGTTGCTGTGGCTGATGAACATGGTCTGGTTGAACACCTCGGTGCCCAGCTCGCCCACCTTTTCCACCAGGGCGTCCAGGGAGGCCCGGCGGCCTCGGCTCTTGCTCATGGTGATCAGGTGCCCTTCCTCATCCACTCGCAGCACCGGCTTAATCTGGAGCATGGTGCCCACCAGGGCGGTGGCGGCGGAGACCCGCCCGCCCCGCTTGAGGAAGAACAGGTCGTTGACCGTAAACCAGTGGCACTGGCGGAAGCGGTACTCCAGCGCCCAGTCCCGCACCTCCTCCAGGCTCTTGCCCGCCTGGCGCTGTTTGCCCGCCAGGTATACCAGCATCCCCTGGCCCAGGGAGGCGCACAGGGTGTCCACCACCTGGATGCTGCGCTCCGGGTAGCGGCCGCTCAGCTCCTGAGCGGCAATCTGGAAGGACTGGTAGGTGGCGGACAGACCGGAGGAGAAGGCCAGCACCAGCACATCCCGCCCCTGGGCCAGCTCAGGCTCCAGGGCGGTCATGGCCTGGTCGGGGTTGACGGCGTTGGTGGTGGCCATCTCGCCCCCCGCCAGGCGGTTGTAAAACTCCTCCGGGGACATCTCCCGGTTGTCGGGGTAGTTCAGATAGGATTGCTCCCCAAACAGAAAGGCCAGGGGCACAACCTTCAGCTCCAGCGCTTCCACCAGGTGGGCGGGCAGGTCGCAGGACGAATCGGTGACAATGACGTAGTTGCTCATAAACTTGTATACCTCCATAGTTGGCGCACACCCCGGCGCATAGAATGGGGGTGTCATCTGCTTCCATACAAACTTGCAGCGTGCTTATTTCGCCCGCTTTTTCTTCCCCTGCTCCAGCAGTTCCTTGTGCCCGCTTTGCTCGGCCATCACCGCCAGCACTCTGCGGCAGGCCAGGGCGCTGGCATAGCTGCGCAGGGCCAGGGATAGCACCAGCTTGGGCAAATCCGACTGGGGCAAATCCGCCTCCAGCTGTCCGGCAGTGTCCTTCAGGGCCTGGCTGAGACTTTGCCGGAAGTATTCATACTGCTCCCGGGTGTCCCCCAGCTCCCCGCCAATCTCCATGAGCACCTTCAGCTCCCGCACGGACAGCACCTGCTTGAGCACGCCCACGGCGGTGAGCGCAGCCAGGTGCTCCTGCTCGTACTTTTTCCCACGGGCCCGCTCCACCAGCCCGTCCTTGATGTAGTTGTTGATCATCGCCGGGGTGAGCCCCTCGCCCGCCTCAAAGGAAATCATCTGTCCCGCCAGGTAGGACACCACCTGATCCATGTACAGCGGAATGCCGGGCAGCTCCTCCCACCCATCGGGCAGTTCCTCCTCCATGCAACGCTTGAGCGCAGTCAATTCTTCCATTCCCAGTTCACCTCCACACCGCTTTCGCCGCTGCTTTGCTTACTATTATATCATAGCTTGCCCCCTGCGTAAAGTCTGTTGCGCACCGCCTGCCTCCCCGCTTTCCCTTTACAAGCCCGGCAAAAGAGGGTAAAATAGCCTCACAATCCATTCTCCCTGATTTGAGGTGTATGCTATGCAAATAAACTCCATGCAGCTGGGCATGATTGGAACCAACTGCTATCTTTTCTGGCAGGAGGGGGACCCCCGCTGCGCCGTGGTAGATCCCGGCGACCAGGGGGAGGTGGTGGCGCAGCGCATCGAAAGCCTGGGGCTGGAGCCGGTGGCCATCCTGCTCACCCACGGGCATTTCGACCACATCATGGGCATTCCCGCCCTACAGGCCCGCTACCCCCAGCTGCCCGTATACTGCCACCGTGCCGACACCGGGGGCGGACGCACCACCACCCAGCTCTTCGGCTCCACCTTCCCCACGGTGTGCGCCTTTTCCAATGTGCGCACCTACAAGGAGGGCGACCAGGTGGCGGTGGGCCCCCTCACCGTCACCGTCATGGAGACGCCGGGCCACACCCCCGGCTCCGTGGTGCTGCGGGCGGAGGGGGCGCTGTTCACCGGCGACACCCTGTTTCGCGGCTCGGTGGGCCGCACCGATTTGGAGGGGGGCAGCTACGATCAGCTGATGGCCTCCCTGCGCCGCCTTGCCGCCCTCCCCGATGACTTGGGGGTATACCCCGGCCACGAGGGCAGCTCCACCCTGGGGGAGGAGCGCCGCAGCAACTACTACCTGATGCAGGCGCTGGAGGGCTGATATGGATCTCTATCTCCAGGGACATGACTACCGCTACGCCGTGGAACAGATGCTGATGACCCTCTTTCCCGGCCAGCGCCCCCGCTATCCCGACGGGGAGCCGGGCTCGGCGCAGCCCGCCGCCCTGCTCACCCTCTCCCAGGCAGACAACACCCTCACCGCCCAGGCCACCCTTTGGTGGGAGGGGGACGCCTATCAGGCCGTGCAATCCGCCCCGCTGCCCCAGGATGGAACCGAGCAGGCTGCCGAGGGCCTGCGCCGCCAGCTGGTGCGCCTGGCCTTCTATCAGGCCGGGGTGGCCGCTTTGGGGCAGGAGCCCCCCTGGGGCGCACTCACCGGGGTGCGCCCGGTCAAGCTGCCCACCCGTGTTCTGGCCCAGGGCGGCAGCACCCAGCAGGCCCACGACCTGCTCACCCAGCGCTATCGGGTCACGCCCAGCCGGGCGGACTTGGCTGTGGAGTGCGCCCAGGCCGCCCTATCCGTCCGGCACACCCTCACCCCCAGTCAGATGTCCCTGTACCTGGGCATCCCCTTTTGCCCCAGCCGGTGCGCCTACTGCTCCTTCATTTCCGCCGATGTAAAGGGGGCGCTGGCGCTGGTGGAGCCCTATGTGGACGCCCTGTGCCAGGAGATTGCCGCAGCGGGGGAGGCCTTGCGCCGGGAGGGCATCACCATCCCCACCGCCTACTTTGGCGGCGGCACCCCCACCACCCTGTCCGCCCCCCAGCTGGATCGGGTGCTCACCGCCCTGTGCACCCACCTGCCCATGGAGGACTGCTATGAGCTGACGGTGGAGGCAGGGCGGCCGGATACCATCACGGCAGACAAGCTGGCTGTGCTCCGCCGCCACGGGGTGCACCGCATCTCCATCAACCCCCAGACCATGGAGGACACCGTGCTCCGGCGCATGGGGCGGGCCCACACCGCCCAGGACATCCGCCAGGCCATGGCACTGGCCCGGCAGCACTTCGGCGGCCTGGTGAATATGGATCTCATCGCCGGACTGCCCGGCGATACCCCCCAGGGCTTTGCCCGTACCCTCCACGAAGTGCTTGCAATGGACCCTGCCAACATCACCGTCCACACCCTGGCCCTGAAAAAGGGCGCGCGGCTCATGGAGGAGCAGGGAGCGCTGTGCGCCCCCCATGAGGTGGCGGAAATGCTGGCCCTGGCGGAATCCACCCTGCGTGGGGCGGGGTATGCCCCCTACTACCTCTACCGGCAAAAGTATATGTCCGGCTCCTTTGAAAACGTGGGGTGGGCCAAGCCGGACACCCTGTGCGCCTATAACATCGTCATGATGGAGGAGCTGCAATCCGTCCTCTCCCTGGGTGCAGGGGGCGTCACCAAGCTGGTCAACCCCCGCACCGGGGAAATCCGCCGGCTGAGCAACCCCAAGTTCCCCCGGGAATATCTGGACGCCCTGCCCCGCCTCTGCGCTGACAAAGCCCAGGCGGCGGCCTTCCAGGCCCAGCTGGCTGCCCAGGCCGCCAATCCCCCCTGCCAGCGGGAAAGTTTGTGAAAATACACGGCCAAACCCCTTGACTTTTGTAGGACTGGCTTATATAATGTTAGAGCCGCTTTGAATGGGTGTGGCGTTTTCCACGGTAAGCGGGAATGCGTTCCCCGCCCCCGACAGCGAGCCCGTAATAAAGGAAAGGCAGGTGCAAGCAATGCACGCAATCATCGAGACCGGCGGCAAGCAGTACAAGGT
>CALXDR010000024.1 GCA_944387115.1 uncultured Oscillospiraceae bacterium | reverse complement strand
TTTAGGGCTCCGGCGATTTGCCGGGGCCTTTTTTTGCCCTGGGAGGGATGGTTTATGCCCCGGCAGGTTGCCGGGGTCTGTTTGCCCCTGGAGGTTTTTTAGGGCTCCGGCGATTTGCCGGGGCCTATTTCTCTCTGGACGACAGGGAGGAGGCGGGAATGTGCTGCGGCCTTTTCCCCTGGAAGGAAAGGGGGAGCGGATGATGGGGCAGGGAGCGGGGGCGGGGGTGCGCCATGCGCCCCATGGGGAAAAGGGGGAATATGGCTGGGAATGCGAAAGGGAATACTTGTCAATCTTCTGACAATCCGTCATACTAGAACCATGAGAGGGAGCGAGGTGAGAAGAGCATGCGGGAACAATGTGTTGCAGTTTTAGACCTGGAGGACGCCTGCGGGCGGATGTGCCAGTGCGCGTATTCCATCGTCACAGACCAGCTTGAGGACAGCCCACGGAGGTTGGACAGCTACGGCATCAAGATTGCCGAGCGGGAGAGCGGTACCGTGGCTGTGGTGCCCCACATCACTTGCAGCCAGGCGCGGATTGAGCAGCTGTGCCAGCTGGTGGTGCGCAACGGGGTCACGCCCCTGTCCCTGAAGGATGTGGTGCTGGACTGGCTGTGAGCGGGGACACCGGCCCGGAGGAATTTCCAAGCCTTTGCAAGGGAGGAGGGGAAATCCGGCGGGCCGGTGTTTTTTTGTGCCTTTTTGGGGGAGAAACCCCCTTGATTTTTCTGCGGAAAACGGATATGATTACACTGCATCTCCCTGCCTGGACTGGCACAGCAAGCCCGGGCGTACCTGCGGGGATGGAAGGGGATGCGGGTATGCGCGCCAGGGGGCGCAGCAGCCCCAATCTGTACGCCAACCGCGTGCCTGCCGCAGCGGTATTGGGATAGACAAAGGGGATTGTACACGATGAAATCAGAGCGACACACATCCAGAGGCGGGCTCTGGTGGGTGCTGGGTGTGAGTGTGGCAGTGGTGTGCGCCGCCATGCTCGCCATTGTGCTGTTGACCGTTCGCTACCAGGCGAAAAATCAAGATACCTATGAGGCCCTCATTACCACCAGTCTGGAGGAGACCCACTGGGCGTGTATGGGGGGTATTGCCCGCTCCATCAACGAGCTGGTGGGGGTGGTTCAATCGGCGGCGGACACCTGGTCCACCCTGCCCAACAGCCAGGAGGATGAGATTTCGCCGGGGTCGTGGAAGGAGGCGCTGCTGGACACCATACGCAGTCTGGAGCGGGTGCAGGACGCCGACCACTTCACCCTGGCGGAGCTGAACCGGGAGTTGGCGCGTCAGGACGCCACCGACTCCGCCATCAGCAGGGTGAATACGGTGCTGCAGGGGCAGACTGCGGTGTCAGACTTGATGACCATACAGTTTGGCAGCAGGCAGCGGGATGTGGTTGCGGTGGCTGCGCCTGTGCTGTCCAGGGGGCAGGTGATTGGCGCCATCCGGGTGGTGGCCTGGGCCGAACGGCTCTTCCCGCTGACGAGTGCGAAAAATGGCTCAGGGGTGATGCACTTCCTGGTCAACCAGGAGGGGGACGTCCTCTACGGCAAGGGCGGCCGCCTGGCTGAGGGGAGCAATCTGCTGGAGCATATGCGCACCCAGGGGACGACCCAGGAGGATTTGGCCCTGGTGGAGGGTGCGCTGCGGCTGGATACGGCGGAAACGGTGATCTCCCTGGAGGATACGGGGGACGGCGCCGGGCTGCTCATCCTCAGCCCGCTGGGATACAACGGCTGGTGGCTGCTCTCCGTGGCCCGCCGGGATGCGATGTCCGGCACCTCCGCCCAGGTAACGCGCAACACCACGCTGCTCTTTGGACAGGTGCTGGTTGTGCTGCTGGTCATGGCGGCGCTGGTGCTGGCGGGGCTGCTCCTCCAGCGCCGGTGGTGGAAGGAGAATCAGGCGCAGTATGACCTGCTGGCCCAGTTTTCGGACACGGTGCTCTTCCTCTATCGGGACAAGACCAAGCGCCTCAGCTTTACCCCCAATGTGCGCAATCGGTTTGCCATGTATCAAATCCACGAAATCCCCGTCTTTGACCGGGACTACGTCTGCCAGGTGCTCTGCCCGGACGACCTGCATCTGCTGCGGGAGGCCCTCCGGGAGGTGGCCCAGCAGGATAGGCCGGATTCCAAGACCGTGATGCTGCGCCTGCGCTGCCTGGACCAGGAGTACCGCTGGATGTGCTGCCAGTGCTACGGGCAGGAGGACCGCAAGGGCCGCCGGGGGACGGTGGTGGGCAAGCTGTACGATGTGAATGAGCAGACCATCCGGGAGCAGATTCTCCTGGACAAGTCCTCCACCGATTCGCTGACGGGCGCTTTGAACCGCAGAGCCATGGAGGCGGAGATTTCTACGCTGCTGGGCGGAGGACATCCGGGCTACTTCTACCTGGTGGATGTGGACAACTTCAAGGGCATCAACGACCGCAACGGGCACGCCGTGGGCGACCGGGTGCTCATAGAGCTGGTGGAGGTGCTGCGCACCGTCTTCCGGCAGGACGATGTGATTGGACGGCTGGGGGGAGATGAGTTTGTGGTCTACCTCCAGAATGTGGGGGAGCGGGAGGTGGCCATCCAGAAGGCCGAGCAGCTGCTGACCGCCTTCCGGGGCAGGCTGGATATCCCGGTGAGCGTCAGCGTGGGCATTGCCCCCTTCCCCCAGGCGGGCAAGACCTACGAGGAGCTGTACCAGGCCGCCGATGCAGCCATGTACCACGGAAAACGGGCGGGGAAAAACCGCTGGAGCTTCGGCGACGCCCCCAGCCAGGCGGAGGCGGCCCCTCTGGCCGGAGTGGCCGGGGACGAGCACGGCCCGCACCAGGGCTGAGGGAGGGCGCAGCCTTCCCCAGCCGCCCCACGGCATATACAGGCAAGAGCACCATGCCCAGAGGAGGACTTTGGGGATGGTGCTCTTTTGCTTGCCCCCGCCCGCCCCTTGCCCGGTGGGGCCGGGGGCAGTGGCAGGGGGGCGAAAGACCGTTGAAAATTCTGAGCACCCATGGTATAGTACAGATGTGAAAGTATAGGCGCCGGAGGATGGCGCATGATGGGAATAGGAGGTGCCAGCGTATGAGTTGGCGGAAAGGAATGGAGCGGCCCCGGCGGCGCAGGGGCTTTACCATGGTGGAAATGCTGGTGGTGGTGGCGATTATCGCTATACTGGTCGGTGTTTCCATCCCCATGATTGGAAGCTATCAGCGCACGCTCACCATGACCAGGCTGGACCACACGGCCCAGGAGATTTATCTCACAGCCCAGAGCCGCATGACCGACAGGAAAAACAGCGGCACCATCGGGCTGCTCTCCGGCACGCTGCTGGACGCATCGGGCGGGGCTGAGGCCCGCAGCACCCATCCCCTCCATCAGGCGGGATGGGAGGTGCGCTATCTCACCCAGGACACTGCCGGTACCCTTCTGCCCGCCGGGGCGCTGGAGTCCCAGGTGGAAGAGGGCAGCTACATCATCTATTACGAGGCCAACAGCGGCAGTGTGATGGCGGTGCTCTACAGCGACAGTCCCCTGGTAGGGGAGGGGGGCAGCTTCTCCGATGTGGAGGAGGCCTACGACCAGATTGTGGGCACTACCCGGGAGGATCGTATGGACGACGGGCACTGGGTGGGCTGGTACGACGGCTCGGTGGTGTACACTGAGGAGGTCATCCACCTGCCCACCCCCCAGGTGACCATCAACAATGGGGAGAAACTCACGGCGGAGATTACTGCGAGTATTCCAGAGGGGCTTCTACACAGCCAGATTACATTTGAAATTGAGGCGGAATACCAAGGATGCACTGGAGAGATTGTGGTGGATACATCCAACCCCAATGTGCATCTGACCTCAGAGGGGGATTTGCTGCGCTGTACTGTTATCTTAGACTCCCTGGATTACAGAGAGTATCAGTTTGCCGACTGGCTGTATCATTGGCGCATGCTGGATACTGTGAGTGTGGGAGAGGATGTTACCGTTCGAGCGCAGACTGTGGGGGGAGAACCCGTAAGCGGGTTCACCCTTCAGGCCAGCGACTGGGCGGAGGCTAGCGGCAACAGCCTCTTTGCGGCTTATGATCAGGAGCATGGCGTGGCAGAGGTGTCCTGTGGCCGTCATCTCCAGAATTTGAGTGTGGACATCTCTCAGCTGCCTTCTGGGGCGGTGACCCATGTGGTTCAAACAGGGGATATTGACTTTGGCAACGCTGACGTGGAAGATTCCTGGATGGCACTGTACGCAGATGTGTGGACCTTTCACCCCATCCGCAATCCCTACATTACCAGCTTTGACGGCACCGTGCAGGAAGGCGGCAGAGCGGCCAAAGATGGCAGTCGCTATACGATTACAGGACTGAATATCTATGCCCCCAGCGTATGGACCAGGCGACGGGACGAAACCTTGAAGTTGGGGCTGTTTGAGCAGTTCCAGGGCGATGCGGTAATCAACCTCCACATGGAGCAAATCAACATCGTGGATGCCGGAAGTGTGGAGGCGGATACGGTGATTGCCGGTGGCTTTGCCGGGGTTCTGGAGCTGCGGGAAGAGGGGCAGATGCGCCTTGTACGCATCAAGGATGCCCACCTTGGCACTGGGCTGAGTGTGGCGGGCGGATTGGCTGGGCAGCTGATTCTGGGCGCCAACAGCACGGTGGGTGAAAGTACCCCGGCGTCTGAGGGGGAGAAGATTACCGGAATTGAAGGTACAGGTACCGGCATTGCAGATTGCAGCCAGGCTGCAGGAGGTGTGGTTGGCATAGTGGAGCTGCGCAGCGGCGCAGTGATGCAGGATGTCCAGGGCAATAACCTGATGGTGTCCGGCCATGGTGCAGTGGGCGGTGTGTTCGGCGTGGTGAACACCGAGCAGAATGCGGTGATGAAATCTCTCTCAGCCTACTCCATGACAGTGGAGGGATTGGGCGACTACCTGGGCGGCCTGGCAGGTCAGATTGCATTGGGTGACGGAAGCCGGATGGAGCAGGTGCAGGCATACGGCGTGGGCGTCAAGGGATATGAATGCCAGATTTCCGGCGGTGTGGCGGGCAGTCTTACCCTGGGACAAGGGGGTGAACTGCACAATGTCTTTGCCAGAGAGCTTTCTGTGGCAGGCCGCCAGCTGGTGGGCGGCGTGGCAGGACGGATTACCACGGGTGGAAGCTGCATAGTGCAGGAGCTGTACGCAGAGGGGGTTGAAACCCACGATGAGCAGCGCCCTGATCTGCTGGGCGAATGCGCCGGCGGTGTGGCTGCGCAAATTACCGTGGGAGATAACAGTACCGTGGAGAGCCTTTGGGTGCGCAACAGCACTGTGGAGGCAGTGAAGCGCTCTGGCGGTGTAGCTGGGGATTTGGTGCTGGAACAGGGGGTTACGGCCCGCAGCATCTGGGTTGAGGGTGTCAAAACCCACGAGGAAGACCAGCTCAACCACCTGCCTGAGTATGCTGGCGGTGTGGCGGCGCAGCTCAGTATTGGGCCGAGCAGTACAGTGCAGGACCTCTGGGCAAAGCAGGCAACAGTGGATGCGACCAAGTATGCCGGTGGCCTTGCTGGTACCCTGACCACTGGAGATTCTTCCAAGCTAGCCGATGTTTGGGCAGAGGTGGTTGGTCTGCGCGGACAGGAGCAGGTGGGCGGTCTGGCCGGCATGATGACGCTGGGCTCTGGCAGTACCATGGGCAATGTCCGTGTTAAGGATGTGGCGGTTGATGGGGCGGGTAGTGCCAGAGGCGGCCTGGCCGGCGAGCTGCGTCTGGGTAAAAATAGCAAACTTGAAAATATTTGGAATGTAGACGGTTTCACAGTTACCGGAGCGGTGGACTATGTTGGCGGGTTTGCCGGGCGCAGCTGGCTTGAGGCGGGCAGTGCCCTGCGGCTGGGTCAGGTGCTCAACTTCCTGCTGGAGGGTACTGCTGACTGCGTGGGCGGCATTACAGGCACTTTGGAGATGGCCCAGGATAGTCTGGTGGAAAATATGACGATGCAATCCCCTAATTTGGGCAGTCAGGCCAGATGCGCAGGTGGCTTTGCCGGAGCGTTGACGATGGGAGCAGACAGCTGGGTTTCCACGATTACCGTCAACGCAGGACAGTCTCCCCAGCGTGCTGACTATGCCGGCGGTCTGACAGGACGACTGGTCATGGGCCAGGACGCAAAATTGGACAGTGTATTTTCCAAATGGTTTAACCATCAGACAGTGAAAGAAGCTGCGGGCGGTATTGCCGGTGAGGCGGTGCTGAACGGCGGCGCCGTGGAAAACATCCACGTTGAGGGGATGAGTGTGGATGCAGGGGCGCACATTGGCGGCGCCTTCGGCCTGCTTGCAACCCGCGGCACAGTGCGGATGGAGGGCTACTATGCCACAGCCCAGCAGCTCTGCCTCAATCAGGCTGCACAGAGTGTGGGCGGCTTTGCCGGAACGCTGACTGCGCAGGGAGTATTCAATGCCCAGGACTTGTATATCAAGGACTTGATGGGCAATATGGCCCAAAGTCAGGGACAGGACAGCGGTGCTGGCGGCCTGGTGGGTAAGATGCTGACGGCGAATGGACAGACGGCCTCTATCACGGTGAAGAATGCACAGGCGCAGGGGGTATCCCTGGTGGGTGCGCACAACCCGGATTATTCCGGTGGCATGGTAGGCTATGTGGCCCAGGGCATCAGCCTGACAGGGGATGGACTGTGTGTGTTCCACACGCAGGATGACCAACGGAAGCTGAAGGAGTTCTGGGACGCCCAGATTGTGGCGGAGAAGAGCGCTGGCGGCCTGGTGGGCTTCACCGCTGGAACGCTGCAACTGAGCGGCAGCTATGCCGCTACCGTCATTCAGGCGGGAGAGCGCAGCGGCGGTCTTGTAGGCACTGCCGCCGGCAGCCGGGTGGACATTGTGCGTTCTTACGGCAGCAGCTACCTAAGCACCACTGGCAGTGACAGCTGGAGCGGCGGCCTGGTTGGCTATGCCAATGCAGGCACCCGGGTAAAGGTGGATACCAGCTTCGCCTCGGGCGCAATTTTGGATGCCTCTAAGGGGGCAGGCCTGATTGGCGGCGGGCAGTGTGTGGTGGAGCGCCTACAGTACAGCTATTCTGCGGTGTACGTCCACCCGGACTATTTCAAGGGAGTGGTTTACAGCATTGCAGACCCCACCCTGTTGAACCCAGGGAACTGCACCCAGGTCTATGCGCTCACCCTGCCGGAGGATTTGACGGTTATCAAGCCCGACGCACGGTGCGTGCAGGAAGTGGGTGCAAAAGAACTCAGTGCAGTGAACATACCTGGCATGAGCCTGGTGCAGGAGAGCCATCCCTACAATCTGATGGGAGATTTGAAGCTCTACCCCTATCCGGTGGTGGAATGGCTGCCCCACTATGGCGACTGGTATGAACTGCAGATGTATGTCAGCGTTGGCCAAGTGCATGTGGGCCTTGGCCAGGGTACCTTTGTGGCAGATGCAGTGGTGATTGAGGTGCCGGATATTGTGGCCCATCACTTCACCTTAACCTGGGAGCGAGATAAGACAGTGGGGCCAACTCTTTGGTGGGACAATAGTTTTATCCGCACGGAGAATGGCATTGGCCTGGTGACAATTAACTGCGACCGCAGTGCAGAGCGCACCATTTTCTACAAGATTGAGGCCTTCGATGAGTTCAATAACAAAATTGGAGAAACTGAGATTTCCGTGCAGGTGCGCAAGGACAATCCTGAGCTCTCCTGGGGTTCCGGTTTGAGCCAAAATCTGAAGGATCATGGCGTTCTGCTGTATTCCGGTCAGCACGCCATTGTCCCCCTGGAGCTGCGCTATCAGGGTCAGATTGTCACGGACTACAGCGATTGGGATGCTGATGTTATCAGCACCAGCAAGCATTTCAGCGGCTATGTCAGCGAAAAGGGGTTGGAAATTGATATTCTCCCCTGGGAGGAGGAAGACCCCAATCAGTGCCATGAGCGCTATGTGACGGTGAGAATGACCAACCGCACCAATGGCATGAGCAGTCTGCTCACCTTCCGCCTGACTGTGGCGCCGGAGCCCAAGCTGGAGCTGAGCACGGAGCAGCTGGAGATGCTTGCCGGTGGAAGTGCATCTGTCAGCGCCAAGGTGATGGCCTACAGCAAGTGGGGCGTCAATTGGGAAAACACGCTGCAGGCGACGGTGGCCGACAGCAGTGTGGCCCGCATCCAAGGAATCTGGGGTGGAAGTGTCCACTTTACGAGTGTTGCCCCTGGCACCACAGAAGCAACAGTGAGCATTTCCTACAGCAAGAACCTGGTGGAGGGAATCACCATGACGCCTAAGGTGGTGGAAAAGACCCTGACCATTCAGGTTGTGCAGCCTGCTGCGTACAGCCAGCAGCTTCCAGAAGGCGAGCCTGCGGACGCACCGGAGGAGACGCAGGGGATAGAGCCGGCCCAGGACAGCGGAGAACTGGACAGCATACCCACCGTCTCTCCTGCGCTGCCGGTGCAGGAGGAATCCGGCACCTCTCCCCTGCGCCGCCGCAGGGGAGAGGCCGGCGGAGCAGTGCGGACAACAGGAGGGGGGAAGGGATGAGTCTGGTACAGAAAAAACTGGCTGACCGCTCGGGTGCATCCATGGTGATTGCCCTGCTGCTCTTTCTGGTGTGCTCGGTGGTGAGCGCCATGATTTTGGTGTCCATCCATCAAAACAGTATGCGTATGCCCCAGATGGTGGAGGAGCAGCAGCAGTATCAGGCGGTGTCCTCGGCGCTGTGTGTGCTCAAAGAGAAGGTCACCGCCGATGACATGGCCCTCTCCCTGGCGGGGAGCACCACAGACATCAACAGCTTCAAGTATGTGTTGGAGCAGATGGCCCAGGAGGTCAAGGCCAGCGGGTCGGCCCAGCCGTATACGCTTCGTTTTTCCGTGGACGGGGAGGGGGCGCAGGCCCTCACCCCGGTGCGGGGGGAGCTGCATATGGCGGGCAACTATGACCTGACCATCAAGGTGTGCAATACACAGCCCGAGGGGGCCAATGCCCTGGCGCTGGTGTGCAAGGCCCAGGTGTCCGGCGACACCATCACCTATTCCGAGGTGCGTGTGCAAGGCGCGGTGATGGGGGGTGACGGGGCATGAGCAGGCGTGTACGGGACAAACTGGCCTCCAATCGGGGGGAAAGCCTGGTGGAAATTCTGGTTTCCGTGGTCATCACCGGACTGGCCATGCTGATGCTGTCCGCCGTCATTGCCAGAGCCTACAGTGTGGACCATCAGACCCGGGCCAGGAGCGAGGGGCTGTACGAGGCCATCAGCCGGGCGGAGGCCCGTGCGCCGGAGGAGAAGCTGGGGGAGGGCAAGCTCACCGTCACCTTCGAGCGGGCGGGAGAGGCCTACTACCCGAAGGTGGAGTGGCCGGTTTCCTTCTACGGCCAGGAGGGCCTTGTGTACTCCTATGGAGAGAGGGGGACGCTGCCGTGAAGCGTTTTGTACAACAGGCCCGGGGCAAGCTGGCCTCCGCCCGGGGGGTGACCCTGGTGGAGCTGCTGGTGGCCACGCTGATTATGGGCTTTATCTCCGTGGTTGCCATGGTGGGGATGACCCTGGCCTACCGCAGCTACACCGAGGTGGTGGACCAGAGCCGTGTGCAGGCCACGCTGGATACGCTGATGAGCGTGGTGCTCTCCGAGCTGCGGCTGGGCGGGGACTTTGATGTGGTGGAGGAGTCCGACCAGCTCCATCAGCTGTGGTACACCAGCGCCACCCGAGGCGCTGGCACGGTGAGCATGGAGGTTGGGGCGGCGGGTACGCTGCAAATCAACGACGTGGTGTCGGGGAGCGTGGACCGCTCCAACCCACGGGAGGTGGTGTCCGACGGGGTGTACTTCGACGGACGCCTTTGTGTCAGCCTGTTCCACATGGCCTATGACCCGGACAGCGGGCAGATGACCGTGGAGATGACCGTGCGCGCCCAGAGCGGGGCGCAGGCCTCCGCCCGGTGCGTGGTGGCCTGCCTCAACGGCTCCGCCGCTGCCCCCTGAGGGATACCAAGGATACCGCCCGTCCCGGCTGGGACGGGCGGTATTTCTGATTTTGTGCAAAAGACCGAAGAGAAACGTAAAAATTCCCTTGACAAATCGCAGTGGTCTGGTAAAATAAGTTCAGCTGTTTTAGTTAAAAATTTTTAAGTAAAATGGTTGAACCAATTTAACAATGAATGGAGTATCTGTCATGGATTTTGAAAAAGTGAAAGAGATTATTGTAGAGACCCTGAGCTGCGACGCCGACAAGGTGACCATGGACGCCCGTCTGGCTGAGGATCTGGACGCCGATTCCCTGGCTGCTGTGGAGCTGTCCATGGCGCTGGAGGAGTCCTTTGGCGTGACCATCTCCGATGAGGAGCTGCCCAACATGAAGACTGTGGGCGACCTGGTGAAGTACCTGGAGGAGCACGCGGCCTGATTACAGCTGGGCCGAAATCACATTGCACGGCGGGGGCTCCCTGCACGGCAAGCTGGAATGTGGGGGCATCGGTCTAAACCGATGCCCCTTTTCCGAAAGGAGACACTATGAGCAATCAAGAGATTTTTGACCTGATGGCACGATTTGATGCCAGCACCGCCACCGGCCTGAAGCTGACCACAAAGGACTTCTCTCTGGAACTGACCAAGGCTGTCGCCGCTGTGCCTGTGAGCGCCGCACCCATCCCGCCCGCCTGTCCCCCTGCCGCTGAGGCGGACAGCGCTGCTCCTGCACCGGCAGGCCCGGCCATTACCGCCCCGCTGGTGGGCACCTTCTATGCCGCCTCCGCACCGGGCCAGGCCCCCTTTGTACAGCCGGGCGACCGGGTGAAGAAGGGGCAGACGCTGTGCCTGCTGGAGGCCATGAAGATGATGAATGAGGTGCAGGCCCCCTGTGACTGCGTGATTGAGGCGGTCCTGCCCCAGGATGGCGACCTGGTGTCCTTTGGACAGGAGCTTATCCGCTACCGGGAAGGGTGAGGGGATGTTCAAACGTGTATTGATCGCCAACCGGGGAGAGATTGCCGTGCGCATCTTCCGTGCCCTGCGGGAGCTGGATATTGAGCCGGTGGTGGTGTACTCCCAGGCGGATGCAGAGGCGCTCCATGTCCAGCTGGCAGAGCACGCCTACTGCATCGGGCCTGCCCGCTCGGCGGACAGCTACCTGAATGTGGAGGCCATTCTCACCGTGGCGCAGGCCACGGGGTGCGACGCCATTCACCCCGGATATGGCTTTTTGTCGGAAAACCCCGACTTTGCCGACGCCTGCCTCCAGGCGGGGATGGCCTTCATCGGGCCGTCCGGCGATGTGATTCGGGCCATGGGCAATAAGGCGGCGGCCCGGCGGCTGATGATCTCTGCCGGGGTGCCGGTGGTGCCCGGTTCAGATGGTGCGCTGGACAATGTCCAGCAGGCCAGGGCGGTGGCCGAGGGCATTGGCTACCCCGTGCTCATCAAGGCCTCCGCCGGCGGCGGCGGTCGGGGTATGCGCCGGGTGTTTGCGCCCGAGCAGCTGGAGACGCTGTTTGAGGAGGCGCGCAGCGAGGCGCTGGCCTGCTTTGGCAACGGGGAGCTGTACATGGAAAAGCTGGTGCTCAACCCCCGCCACATTGAATTTCAGATTATGGCCGACCGCCAGGGGAATGTGATTCACCTGGGCGACCGGGACTGCTCCATCCAGCGGCGCAACCAGAAGATGCTGGAGGAGTCCCCCTCCAAGGCCCTCTCCCCCCAGCTGCGGGAGCGGATGGGTGCGGCCGCTGTGGCTGCCGCCCGGGCCGCAGGGTATGAGAACGCCGGTACCATCGAGTTTGTGCTGGATCAGGAGGGCAACTTCTATTTCATCGAGATGAACACCCGCATTCAGGTGGAGCACCCGGTGACGGAGATGGTCACCGGGCTGGATTTGGTGCGGGAGCAAATCCGGGTGGCGGCAGGGCTGCCCCTGTCTGTCCGGCAGGAGGAGGTGTGCCTGCGCGGCCACGCCATTGAGTGCCGCATCAATGCCGAGGACCCCAGGCGGGCGTTTCGCCCCAGTCCGGGCACGGTGGAGTTTCTCCATCTGCCGGGGGGATATGGGGTGCGGGTGGACACCGCTTTGTACACCGGCTATGATCTGCCCCCCTATTACGATTCCCTGATGGCAAAGCTGATTGTGTGCGCGCCCACCCGGCTGGAGGCCATTCGGCGTATGCGCCGCTGTCTGGAGGAGCTGGTCATCCACGGGCCGGTACACAACGGGGATTTGCTCCATCAGATTCTCTACCACCCCGACTTTGTGCGGGGCAACTATGACACCGGATTTCTCGCCGCCCACATGGACACCCTGCTGGCCTGGTGCGGGGAAGAGGAGGAGCAAGCATGAGCAGTATATTTGCCCAGCGGCGGCAGAAGCTGCTGGCACTCAAGGCCCTGCGGGGCACCCCCACCGCCTCCCCCCATGCGGTAGAGCGCTGTCCCAGCTGCCAGGGGGAGTTTACCCGGCGGGAGCTGGTGGCAGGGCGGTATGTGTGCCCCCTGTGCGGCCACCACTACCCGGTGGGGGCATATTACCGGCTGAGCATGGTGCTGGACAAGGGCACCTTCCGGGAGCTGGATGAGGCCCTGGCCTCCGCAGACCCCCTGGAGTTTCCCGGTTATGACAGCAAGCTGGAGCAGGCCCAGGGCCGCACCGGCATGAACGAGGCGGTGGTCACCGCCGTGGGGCGCATGGGCGGCGTGAAGGTGGCGGTGGGCGCCATGGACAGCCGCTTTTTCATGGGGAGCATGAGCGCTGCCCTGGGGGAGAAGGTCACCCGGCTGGTGGAATATGCCGGGAAGAACCGGCTGCCCCTCATCCTCTTTTCCGCCAGCGGCGGGGCACGGATGCAGGAGGGGATTTTGTCCCTGATGCAGATGGCCAAGACCGCCGCAGCCCTGGAGCAGTTCTCCCGCCGGGGCGGGCTGTACATCTCGGTGCTCACCCATCCCACCACGGGGGGCGTCACCGCCAGCTTTGCCAGCCTGGGAGACATCATGCTGGCTGAGCCTGGGGCGCTGATTGGCTTTGCAGGCCCCCGTGTGATTCAGCAGACCATCGGGGAGGACCTCCCGGAGGGGTTCCAGCGCTCGGAGTACCTGCTGGAGCACGGCTTCCTGGACGCCATTGTGCCCCGTGGGCAGCTGCGCAGCACCATCCTTCAGCTGCTCAGACTCCACGGAAAGGAGGTGGACCAGGATGGCAAATGAGAACCTGACCCCTACCCAGCGGGTGGCGCTGGCCCGTCATCCCGAGCGGCCGGGGGCGGAGGACATCATCAACGCCCTGTTCACCGAGTTCTTCCCCCAGCGTGGGGATCGCCGGTGCGGGGAGGACCCCGCCATTCTGGGGGGCGTGGCCCTGTTCCACGGCAAGCCGGTGACGGTCATTGCCCATCGAAAGGGGCGCAATCTGGAGGAGCATCTGGCCTGCCACTTCGGTATGCCCTCCCCCGAGGGCTACCGCAAGGCCCAGCGGCTGATGGAGCAGGCGGAGAAGTTCCGCCGTCCCATCCTCACCTTCATCGACACGCCGGGGGCCTATCCCGGCCTGGAGGCGGAGGCCAGGGGGCAGGGGGAGGCCATTGCCCGGTGCCTGGCCATCTCCTCCGCCCTCACAGTGCCTGTGGTGGCGGTGGTCACCGGGGAGGGGGGCAGCGGCGGGGCCCTGGCCCTGGGTGTGGGCAACCGGGTGCTGATGCTGGACAATGCGGTGTACTCGGTGCTCTCCCCGGAGGGCTTTGCCGCCATTCTGTGGAAGGACGCCTCCCGCAGCGGGGAGGCCTGCGATGTGATGAAGCTCACCGCCGCCGACCTGCTGGCCCTGGGGGTGGTGGACGAGATCATCCCCGAGCCTGAGGGGGGCGCCCACAAAGAACCCAATACTCTCTATCAGACGCTGGATGCCGCCCTGGTGCGGGAGCTGACTGCCCTGAACAAGCTCAGTCCCGCCGCCCTGGCCGCCGGACGGTACAAGAAGTTCCGGGTGATGGGGTCCAGCGCCGTCAGAAAGGAGCGCCTATGAGCGGAATTAAGCTGCTCAGCACCGGCTCGGCATTGCCCCAGCGGTGGCTGAACAATGATGATATGGCAAAGATTGTGGATACCTCTGACGAGTGGATTTCCACCCGCACGGGGATTTCCGGCCGCTATCACTGCGGCCAGGGGGAGAGCCACACCGGGCTGTGCATGGCCGCCGCCCGGCAGGCCATTGAGCGGGCGGGCATTGCCCCCCAGGACATCGGGGTGTGCATTGTGGCCACCCTCAGCCCCGACTACTTCACCCCCTCTGCCGCCTGCCTGCTCCAAAGTGGTCTGGGCATGGCGGAGGACACGGTGTGCTTTGACTTGAATGCGGCCTGCTCCGGCTTTGTCTTTGCCCTGCACACCGCCCAGTGCCTGCTGGCGGCCGCCAGGCGCAAACTTGCGCTGGTGGTGGGGGCGGAGGTGCTCAGCCGGGTGCTGGACTTCACCGACCGCTCCACCTGCGTCCTCTTTGGCGACGGGGCGGGCGCGGCGGTGGTGGAGTGGGGGGAGGACTATCCCTCTCTCCATGCGGTGCTGGGCTCCCGGGGGAATGCCGAGGCGCTGTACATCCCCGGGGCAAATCAGCCCCACCCCTCCTACATACACATGGACGGCCGCCCGGTGTTCCGCTTTGCCGTGGACGCCCTGCCCCGCTGCGTGGAGCAGGTGGCGGAACAGGCGGGGATTACCCTGGACATGGTGGATTACTTTGTGTTCCACCAGGCCAACCAGCGCATCATTGACTTTTCCGTCAAGAAGCTGGGGCTGGACCCTGCCAAATGCGCAGGCAACATCGCCAGGACGGGCAACACCTCCGCCGCCAGCGTCCCGCTGCTGCTGGACGAGCTGGTGCGCACGGGGGTGGTACACTCCGGCCAGCGGGTGATGTGCGTGGGATTCGGAGGCGGCCTCACCTGGGGCGGCGCTCTGCTGGAGCTGAAATAAAGGAGAGAGCATATGAAACTCAACCAATTGCTGGGGACGGAGTTCCCCATTATCCAGGGTGGCATGGCCAACATTGCCACCGGCGCCTTTGCCGCAGCGGTGTCCAATGCCGGTGCGCTGGGTCTGGTGGGGGCAGGCGGGATGGACGCCCAGGCCCTGCGCCAGGAGATTCGCACCGCCCGGGCCAACACCGACAAGCCCTTCGGCGTCAACCTGATGCTGATGAACCCCCACATCGACGAGCTGGCCCGTGTGGTGGTGGAGGAGGGGGTGCAGGTGGTTACCACCGGCGCAGGCAACCCCGGCAAATATGTCCCCGCCTGGAAGGAGGCGGGCATCAAGGTGTTCCCGGTGGTGGCCGCCCCCATTCTGGCCCACCGTCTGGAGCGCTATGAGGTGGACGGCTTCATCGCAGAGGGCACCGAGAGCGGCGGCCACGTGGGCGAGATGACCACCATGGCCCTGGTGCCCCAGGTGGTGGATGCGGTGGGTGTGCCCGTGATTGCCGCCGGCGGCATTGCAGACGGCCGCCAGCTGGCCGCCGCCTTTGCCCTGGGCGCTGTGGGCGCTCAGGTGGGCACCTGCCTGCTGGCAAGTGCGGAGTGCCCCATCCATGAAAACTATAAGCAGGCGGTGCTCAAGGCCGGCGCCAACGACACCGTGGTCACCGGACGCACCACCGGCGCTCCCGTCCGGGTGCTGAAGAACAAGATGGCCCGGGAGTATCTCCGCCTGGAGAAGAACGCCCCCCCGCTGGAGGAGCTGGAGCGGCTCACCCTGGGCTCCCTGCGCCGGGCTGTATTTGACGGCGACGTGGACGGCGGCTCCTTCATGGCCGGTCAGGTGGCGGGCATGGTGAGAGAAATCAAGCCCCTGCGCCAGATTTTTGAGGAGATGATGGCCCAGTGCCAGCAGGTGAGAGAGGAGCTGGCACGATGAGCATTGCCTTTCTCTACGCTGGACAGGGCAGCCAGCACCCCGGCATGGGGGCAGACCTGTACCAGCGCTATCCCGCCTTCCGGGCGGTGCTGGATGAGGCCCAGGTGGGCTTTGACCTAAAGCAGGTGTCCTTCACCGATCCGGATGGGGTGCTCAACCAGACCGAGTACACACAGCCCTGCATGGTGGCCTTCGCCTGCGGCCTCACCGCCGTGCTGGCCCAGGAGGGCATCCGCCCGGACTATGTGGCAGGGCTGAGCCTGGGCGAGTACTCCGCCCTGGAGTGTGCCGGGGTATTCACCGCCCGGCAGGCGGTAGAGCTGGTGGCCTTCCGGGGCCAGGCCATGGCCAAGGCCGCCGCAGGGCGTGCCTGCGGCATGACGGCGGTGCTGGGGCTGGAGCGGGACAAGCTGGAGCAGGCCTGCCGTCAGGCGTCGGAGGAGGGTGTGGTGGTCATCGCCAACTACAACTGTCCCGGGCAGTTGGTCATCGGCGGCGAGCAGGCCGCTGTGGACAAGGCCGCCCAGCTGGCCAAGGAGCTGGGGGCCCGCCGGTGTATGCCTCTCAAGGTGAGCGGCCCCTTCCACACCCCCCTCATGGCCCCCGCCGGGGAGGCCCTGCGGGAGCGGTTTGCCGGGGAGCAGTTTGGCGTAATGCAGGTGCCTGTGCTCTTCAACTGCCTGGGCGGTGAGATGGGGCAGGAGGACACCATCCCCGCCCTGCTGGAGCGGCAGGTGCAGTCCTCGGTGTACATGGAGGACACCATCCGCCGCCTGGCAGCGCTGGGGGTGGACACGGTGGTGGAGATTGGCCCGGGCAAGGCCCTCACCGGCTTTGTGCGCAAAACAGCCCCAGAGCTGACAACCTATACTGTGGAGACCGTGGCCGATGTGGAGGCCCTGGTGTCCGCCTTGAAAGGATAATCCCATATGAACTTGACTGGTAAAAATGCCATTGTCACCGGGGGCAGCCGGGGCATTGGCCGGGCCATCTGCCTGGAACTGGCCCGTCAGGGCGCCAACGTGCTCTTCTCCTATGCGGGCAACACCGCCGCAGCGGAGGAGAGCCTGCGGGCCATTGAGGCCCTGGGGGCCAGGGGCATTGCCGTGCAGCGCAGCGTGGACGACCCCGAGGGGGCTAAGCTGCTGGTGGACACCGCCCTGAAGGAGCTGGGCAGTGTGGACATTTTGGTGAACAACGCCGGCATCACCCGGGACGGCCTGACCATGACCATGAAGGAGGAGGACTTTGACGCCGTCATTGCCACCAACCTCAAAGGGGCCTACCTGATGATGAAGGCCGTGACCCGGCCCATGATGAAGGCCCGGTACGGACGCATCATCAACCTCAGCTCCGTGGTGGCCCTGCGGGGCAACCCCGGCCAGATCAATTACTGCGCCAGCAAGGCCGGTGTGATTGGCATGCCCAAGTCCCTGGCCAAGGAGCTGGGCAGCCGGGGCGTGACGGTGAACGCCGTGGCCCCCGGATACATTCAGACGGATATGACCGCCGCCCTCCCCGACAGCGCGCGGGAGGCCCTGCTGGGGGCCATTCCCGCCGGGCGCATGGGCGCCCCGGAGGATGTGGCCGCTGCGGTGGCCTTTCTCGCCTCGGAGCAGGCCGGATACATCACCGGGCAGGTGCTCCAGGTGGACGGCGGCATGGGTATGTGAGAGTTGGCCCGCCGCACAACTGCGGCAGTGAAAGGAGCGAAACGAGAGCTTATGGAAAAACGCAGAGTTTTGATCACCGGCCTGGGCACCATCAACCCGCTGGGCCACAACACAGCGGATACCTGGAAGGCTGTGCGGGCGGGGCAGTGCGGCATTGCCCCCATCACCCACTACGACGCCTCCGCCCAGAAGGTTCACCTGGCTGCGGAGGTGAAGGACTGGGACCCCACCTGCGTGCTGGATAAGAAGGAGGCCCGCCACATGAGCCGGTATATTCAGCTGGCTGTGGCCACCGCCAAGGAGACCCTGGCGGACAGCGGGCTGGACATGGAGCGCACCGACCCCACCCGCTGCGGCGTCATCATCTCCAGCGGCGTGGGGGGGATTGCCCTGACCGAGTCGGAGCAGACCAAATGCCTGGAAAAGGGCTTTGACCGGGCCAATCCCTATTACATCCCCGTGTCCATTGCCAACATGGGGGCGGGGTATGTGGCCATTCATGCCGGTTTTCAGGGGATGTGCACCTGCCCGGTGACCGCCTGTGCCGGGGGCAGCAACGCCGTGGGGGACGCCTTCCGCTATATCCGGGACGGCTACGCCGAGGTGATGCTGTGCGGCGGCTCTGAGGCCGCCATCACCCCGCTGTCCATGGGGGGCTTTACCACCATGCGCGCCCTCCACGTGGGGGATGACCCCCAGCGGGCCTCCATCCCCTTTGACGCCCAGCGCAGCGGCTTTGTCATGGGCGAGGGGGCGGCGGTGCTCATGCTGGAGGAGTATGAGCATGCCATGGCCCGTGGGGCCAAGGTGTACGCCGAGGTGGTGGGCTACGGGGTGACCTGCGACGCCTACCACATCACCGCACCTGCACCCGACGGGGCGGGCGGCGCCCGTGCCATGGCCCAGGCCCTGGCAGATGCGGGGGATGTGAAGCCGGAGCAGGTGGGCTACATCAACGCCCACGGCACCTCCACCCCCCTCAATGACAAGGGGGAGACCACCGCCATCAAGACCGTATTCGGGGCGCACGCCTACAAGCTGGCTGTCAGCTCCACCAAGTCTATGACCGGACATATGCTGGGGGCGGCGGGGGCCATTGAGGCCCTGGTGTGCGCCCTGGCGCTCAAGGAGGGCTATCTGCCCGCCACCATCAACTATCAGCAGCCCGACCCGGATTGCGATCTGGACTACATCCCCAATCAGGGCCGTGAGGCCCAGGTGGAGTACGCCCTGTCCAATTCTCTGGGCTTTGGCGGGCACAATGCCTGTCTGCTGTTCAAACGCTGGGAGGGCTGAGCCATGCAGATGAATTCCAATCAGATTGCCGCCATCCTGCCCCACCGCTATCCCTTCGCCCTGGTGGACCGCATTGTGGACGGGGAGGAGGGCAAGTGGGCCAAGGGCATCAAGTGCGTCACCGTCAACGAGCCGTTTTTCCAGGGGCACTTCCCCCAGTACCATGTGATGCCCGGGGTGCTCATCCTGGAGGCCCTGGCTCAGGTGGCGGGGATTGCGGTGCTCTCCCTGCCGGAAAACCAGGGGAAACTGGGCTTTTTCGGCGGCATTAAGCAGGCCCGCTTCCGCCGTCAGGTCACTCCTGGGGATGTGCTGGAGCTGGAGTGCACCATCATCAAGCAGAAGGGGCCGGTGGCTGTGGCAGAGGCGAAGGCCACGGTGGCAGGTCAGGTGGCCGTCACGGCGGAGCTGACCCTGGCCCTGGGCAAAGAGGCTTGAGTGGGCTGGTGCTCCCCGCAGGCGGGGAAGGGGCCATGGGACTGCGTCGGGAAGAGGGGGTGCTGGAGCGCAAGCTCGAGGATGTGTACACCAAGTTTAAGCTGCACTTTTACCAGGAGATTTTTGAGCGCTTCCAGGACCGGGAGGCCAGCCTGACCACGGTGGAGACCTTCGCCATGGAGACCATCCAGGCCCTGGGCTCGCCCACGGTGAACGAGTTTGCCTCCTTCATGCACATCTCCCAGCCCAATGCGGCCTATAAGATCAACAGCCTGATTCGCAAGGGCTACCTGGCCAAAATTCAGTCTGAGCTGGACAAGCGGGAGTACCACCTCCAGGTGACGGACAAGTACCGGGCGTACTACAACATCAGCAACGACTATGTGCGCCTGGTGGCCCAGCGGGTGCGCCAGCGCTTTTCCCCAGAGGAGTGCGCCCAGCTGGAGCATATGCTGGCGGTGGTCAGCCAGGAGCTGATGCCAGAGGTGGTGCTGGAGCAGGAGTAATCCCGCCCAAGGTGCGGGGGCAGGCGTTGCCTGCAACGCCGGTGTGCTGCGCCACATCCATATCCCCTGTCGGGAGAGGGGGCCTTGTATTGCCTCTGGACACGCCCCGGCGCCCCTGTGCGGGCGCCGGGGCGTGCGCTGTTTTCGGGGGTTGGGAGGGGTGTGGTTGGCTGGCTGGAGGGCTAAAACTGTCGCAGTTTGATACAGGATTTTCCGACCTATTCCTGGGATTTTGAAAAATTCAGTTGACTTTATCGCTGTATATGGATATACTATACAAAAGAAACGCACAGGAGGTTGCGCTTTTTGTGCTGTCGTCCCATGGAAGGGCGGGCTTGCGAAATCTCCGGCGAGGGCCTCGGGAGAGGAGAAGAGGGGGCGGTCCTGTGAATCATCACAAGGAGGAGCGCGTCAAAAAGACGGGAGTTAAGCAGTGGGACAAGGGAACAGCGGCGGCCTGCGCCAGTGTGCTGGCGGTGGTGCTGTTGGTGGTGGTGCTCATTTCATGGAACATCTACGACTACTCCCAAAGTCAGGAGCTGGAATCCCAGCGGTATCTCATGGAGCTGGGGGAGAGTCTATGCCACAGTGTGGATGGACGGCTGGAGACCAGCCTGAAGGAGCTGGAGTTTATCGCCGGCGGATATGCCGGACAGGCCGGCCCGGGGCAGAGCATTGACCCACGGCTGGACCTGCTCGGCCTGAGCCAGGTGTACATCCTGGATGGGCAGGGGCAGTGGACTGGAGATGGGGGGCGTCCCGTGGACTTCAGCACCCAGCCGTGGGCTGCAGCGGCCCTGGCGGGGGAGCGGGTGGTGGCCCGCCCCGATAAGGCGTTTGCGCAGCTGCTGGAGATGGAGGACTGCTTTGTGCTGGCGGTGCCCGTTCGGAAGGGCGGCGTGGTGGCCGGGGCGGCGGTGGGATTTGCCGCCCAGGACTGGGGCAGTGATTTGCTGGATGCGACCTATTTCGACGGGGAGGTCTTTTTCAATCTGGTGGAGTCGGACGGAGATTTTCTCTTCCCCAACCAGGTGGGCACGGAGGGGGCCGCCGTCATTCGGGATAAGGGATATGCCCAGGGGGGCAACCTGTTTGACACCTTGGAGACGCGGGCGCAGTTTCTCCAGGGCGGGGTGGAGGCGCTGCGCACCGCCGCCCTGGAGGGCCAGTCCTGCCGGGTGGCCTTTCAGTACGGTTCCGACGGTGTGGAGCGCACAGGGGTGATTTTGCCCCTGGAGCACACCGGGATACACCTTTGGATGGTGGCGGTGAATGTCACCGGCAGCCATGTGTCGGACAATTTCCGCAGCAGCATCGTCATCAACCTGCTGGTGGTGGGGCTGTTTGTGGTGCTGGCCATCGTACTGCTCATGTTCTATCGCCACAGCCGCAAAATGGCCTTTGAGGACCCGGTGACAGGGGGGTGCAGCCCCACCCGCTTTGACATGGAGAGCGAGCGGCTGATTCACCAGGGCCAGCCGGGGGAGTATTCCCTCCTGTCGGTGAACGTAGACCACTTCAAGCTGGTCAACGACCGCTTTGGCAAGGAGATGGGGGACCGGCTGCTGCGCCACATCTACACCCGCATCCGCCAGTTTATCCGCCCGAATGAGCTGGTCAGCCGCCATTCCTCGGACAACTTCGATGTGCTCCTCCGCTCCAGCTGCACAGACCGGGAGATGTTTCTCCGCATACAGGATATGACCAGGGCTGTGGAGCGGGATTTGGAAAAGCAGCTGGAGATGCGGGTGAAGAACCGCTACGCCCTCTCCCTGCGCTGCGGTGTGTACCGCATTACCAACCCGGCCCTCCCCATGGTGATTTTGCGGGACAGGGCCATCCTCGCCCGCAAGCATCCCACCCATACCATGGAGGGGCGCATGGGCGTGTGCGGCTTTTACAGCGATGTGGAGCGCAGCCGCCTGCTCTATGAAAAGCACCTGGAGAACCGCATGGAGGCGGCGCTGAAGGCAGAGGAGTTTGTGGTGTACTTCCAGCCCAAGGTGGCCCTGGGCGGACGGCGGCACATTGAGGGGGCGGAGGCGCTGGTGCGGTGGATTGACCCCATGGAGGGTCTGGTGCCCCCCAACAAGTTTATCCCCTTCTTCGAGCGCAATGGGTTTATCCGCCAGTTGGATTTGTATGTGTTCCAGCAGGTGTGCGCCTGTATCCGGCGCTGGATGGACCAGGGGATGCGCCTGGTGCCCATTTCGGTGAATCTCTCCCGCATTCATCTGGAGGATCCCGACTTTCTCCGCTCCTTTGTGGCGGTGCAAAAGCGCTTTCGGATTCCCACCCAGCTGCTGGAGCTGGAGCTGACGGAGACGGCGGTGGCAGACAACCTGGATGCGGTGGTGGAGGCGGTGGAGCGCATTCATGCCGCAGGGTTCCGCTGCTCGCTGGACGATTTCGGGAGCGGATATTCCTCCCTGAACAACCTGAAGGAGCTGGATGTGGACACCCTCAAGCTGGATAAGGCCTTCTGCCGCTCGCTGGAAATGGATGAGCCGAAGGAGCGGGCCATCATTGCCTCTGTGGTGGCAATGGCCCGGAAGCTGGGGATGACCACCGTGGCCGAGGGGGTGGAGACTTTGCGGCAGTGCGAATTTCTCCAGGAGGTGCACTGCGATATGATACAGGGCTACCTGGTGTCCAAGCCGGTGCCGGTGGAGCGGTTTGAGGAGATGCTGGCCAGCCAGCCGGAGCCGAAAGGGGCATGAGGGAACCATCATAGCATCAGCCAGGGCGGCGGACACAGGCCATGAAGGCAGGTCCGCCGCCCTTCTCCTCTTGTCAAGGGGGAATCCTTGTGATAAAATGTAATTCTAACAACATCAGAGCGGGTCGCTCTGCACAGAGGGAAGTGTACACATTGAAATACGATTTTGCCAGCCTCGAGCCAAAGTGGCAGAAGCGGTGGGAGGAGGCCAGGGTCTACGCCGCCCAGAATGGCGGGGAGAAGCCCAAGTTCTACGGCCTTGTGGAGTTTCCGTATCCCTCCGGTCAGGGGCTTCATGTGGGCCATCCACGCCCCTACACCGCCATGGACATCATCACCCGGAAAAAGCGGATGGACGGCTGCAACGTGCTGTTCCCCATGGGCTTTGACGCCTTTGGCCTGCCCACGGAGAACTACGCCATCAAGCACCACATCCACCCGGCAAAGGTGACCAGGGACAACATTGCCAACTTCACCAGCCAGCTGAAAATGCTGGGCTTCGGCATTGACTGGGAGCGTGTGATTGACACCACCGACCCCAACTACTACAAGTGGACCCAGTGGATTTTCCTCCAGCTCTACAAGCACGGCCTGGCCTACAAGGCCACCATGCCGGTGAACTGGTGTACCTCCTGCAAGTGCGTGCTGGCCAACGAAGAGGTGGTGGACGGGGTGTGCGAGCGGTGCGGTTCCCCCGTCATCCGCAAGGAGAAGAGCCAGTGGATGCTCAAAATCACCCAGTACGCCCAGCGTCTCATTGACGATTTGGACGAGGTGGACTTTGTGGAGCGGGTCAAGACCCAGCAGCGCAATTGGATTGGCCGCTCCACCGGGGCGGAGGTCACCTTCCGCGCCACCACGGGGGAGGAAATTGTGGTGTTTACCACCCGGCCCGACACCCTGTTCGGCGCCACCTATATGGTGCTCTCCCCGGAGCACAGCCTGGTGAGAGGCTGGCTGGAGCAGGGCAAAATCGCCAACGGCGGCCAGGTGGAGGCGTATCAGCAGGCGGCGGCCTCCAAGTCCGACCTGGAGCGCACCGAGTTGAACAAGGAAAAGACCGGCGTGCGGCTGGAGGGAGTGGCAGGGGTCAACCCCGTCACCGGCAAGGAGATTCCCATCTTTATCTCCGACTATGTGCTCTCCACCTACGGCACCGGCGCCATTATGGCCGTGCCCGCCCACGACGAGCGGGATTGGGAATTTGCCAAGAAATTCGGCTGTGACATTGTGGAAGTGGTGTCCGGCGGCGAGGATGTGCAGCAGGCCCCCTTCACCGCCAAGGATGACAGCGGGGTGCTGGTCAACTCTGTGTTCCTTGACGGCATGACGGTCAAGCAGGCCATTCCCGCCATGACCCAGTGGCTGGAGGAGCAGGGCATTGGCAAGGGGAAGGTCAACTTCAAGCTGCGTGACTGGGTGTTCTCCCGCCAGCGCTACTGGGGCGAGCCCATCCCCATGGTGTACTGCGAGACGTGCGGCTGGCAGCCCCTCAGCGAGGATCAGCTGCCCCTGGTGCTCCCCGATGTGGAGAGCTATGAGCCCACCGACGATGGACAGTCCCCCCTGTCCAAGATGACCGACTGGGTGGCCACCACCTGCCCCTGCTGCGGCGGTCCCGCCCGCAGAGAGACGGACACCATGCCCCAGTGGGCGGGCTCCAGCTGGTATTTCCTGCGCTATATGGACCCCCACAATCAGGAGGCGCTGGCCTCTAAGGAGGCGCTGGACTACTGGTCCCCGGTGGATTGGTACAACGGCGGCATGGAGCACACCACCCTCCACCTGCTCTACTCCCGGTTCTGGCATAAGTTCCTCTACGATCTGGGTGTGGTGCCCACCAAGGAGCCCTACAAGAAGCGTACCAGCCACGGCATGATTCTGGGCGAGGGCGGGGAGAAGATGTCCAAGTCCCGGGGCAATGTGGTCAACCCCAATGACATCATTGCCGCCTATGGTGCGGACACCCTGCGGCTGTATATCATGTTCATCGGCGACTTTGAGCAGGCTGCCGTGTGGTCGGACAATGCGGTGAAGGGCTGCAAGCGCTTCCTGGATAAGGTGTGGAATCTGGCCGAGTCCTGCCAGGACAGCCTGGAGCAGAGCCAGGACAATGCCGCCGCCCTCCACAAGTGCATCAAGAAGGTGGCCGACGACATCGAGAGCATGAAGTTCAACACCGCCATTGCCGCTATGATGAGCCTGGTGGGCGACTTCCAGAAAAACGGCTGCACCAAGGGGGATATGAAGGCGCTGATTACCCTGCTCTCCCCTTTCGCCCCCCACATTGCCGAGGAGCTGTGGGAGATGCTGGGCTTCTACGGTGCGCTGGGCTTTGTCTGTCAGCAGCCCTGGCCGGAGTACGACGAGAGCAAGACCGTGGCCAGCCAGATTACCATGGCGGTTCAGGTGGGGGGCAAGCTGCGCTCCAACATTGTGGTGCCCGCCGATGCGGACAACGATGCCATTGTGGCCGCCGCCCTGGCCGACCCCAAGGTGCAGAAGTTTACCGACGGCATGGCGCTGGTCAAGTCCATCGTGGTGCCCGGACGGCTGGTCAATTTGATCGTCAAGCCTCAGTGAGTGGGGGAGGGCTGAGCTGGGCTTGCCCTTCGTTTCAGGCTAACTGGCTGCGAGCGGGGCTCAGCGCTTCGTTGATGTCACGCTTTGCTCCCCTCCGCAACGCTTGACTTCCCTCCGGCTCGGAACAAAACCGGGTGGCTCCGCCCCCTGGGTTTTATCCCTCGCTGCGGTCCAGTCAAGCTGCTCCGGGGGCTCAGCGCTTCGTTGATGTCACGCTTCGCTCCCCTCCGCAACGCTTGACTTCCCTCCGACTCGGAACAAAACCGGGTGGCTCCGCCCCCTGGGTTTTATCCCTCGCTGCGGTCCAGTCAAGCTGCTCCGGGGGCTC
>CALXDR010000023.1 GCA_944387115.1 uncultured Oscillospiraceae bacterium | reverse complement strand
TCGCTCCGGTCCATCCGGGCTGTTCGCAACGGCTCGGACGCTAGAATCAGTTGAACTTATACAGCTTCTGCGCCAGGCGGTAGAGGGTGACGGACAGCTTCCGGCCCTGATACCCGGGGATGTTGGTGCCCAGGTTGGTCAGGCGGTAGCGGCAACGCCGGTACAGTGCGGGATTGGTCTGGCGCAGCAGCTCCCACAGCTCGGTGCGCATCCCCAGAGATTCCGGGGTGTTGGCAATCACCGAGAAGATGGAGGAGATGGTCATCATCATGGACAGGTAGCTGAGCATATACCGCCCCAGCTTGGGCTGACTCTCCTTCACGGCCAGCACATCGTGGGCGGTAATCATCAGCTTGGTCACCCGCACCTGCTGGTCAATGCGCCCGGCCATCACCGATTCGTTCACGCTCTGGTCGGCACGGCCGATGAAGTAGCGGTACAAATCTACGTTCATGTAGTAGATGGTCTTGACATAGGGCAGGGGCTGGTAGACAAAGATGTTGTCCACGTAGAAGGTGTGCTTGGGCAGCTCCAGCCCGCAGTCCCGCAGCAGCTGGGTGCGGTAAATCACCGAGTGCATCAGCAGGTACTGGGAGGTGCGGAAGTGATGGATGTCCCCCCAGGAGAGAATGCGCCCGGTGGGGAACACGTTCTTGTAGCGAATCACCTTCTGGGTGTTGTCCTCCACGTGCTCGTAGACATAGTTGGACACCAGCATATCCACAGGGGCGGGCATTTTGGCAAACTGGCGCAGCTTCTCCATGACGGCGGCCAGAGCCTCGGTGTCCAGCCAGTCATCCGAGTCCACCACCTTGTAGTATAGTCCGGACGCATGGCGCAGTCCCTGGTTCACCCCCTCGCCGTGGCCGCCGTTCTCCTGGTGGATGGCTCGGATGATGGTGGGGTGCCGTCTGGCCCATTCATCGCACTTGGCGGGGGTGTCGTCCTTGGTGGAGCCGTCGTCCACCAGGATAATCTCCGCCTCCTCACCGGCGGTGAGCAGGGTTTCGATGCAGTGGTCCATATAGGCCGCAGAGTTGTAGCAGGGAACGGCAAAGGTAATGAGTTTTTCCATACAAAACACCTCAAGTTCACAGTTGATTGCACCGGCCTGCGGCAGAGCGTGTGCAGGCCGCCGGGGACGGGCATACCGCTGCGCCCCGCAGGCTTTGGCGCATCACAGGATGCACCAGGGACACATTATAGCACAAAAACGGGGAAATGGGTACTAAGTTTTTTGGCAGTTCAGCAAAAGCAATCCTTGTAGTGCCCGATGGCCTCCCGCACAATCTCCACCGCAGATTCCCGGTTGTTCACATCCCCCGGCGCAGTCTGCTTGCCCTCCAGGGACTTGTAGACGGTGAAGAAGTGGCTCATCTCGTTGAAAATGTGGGCGGGCAGCTCGGACAGGTCGGTGTAGCTGCTGTAGGTGGGATCGGCAAAGGGGATGGCGATAATCTTCTCATCCCGCTTGCCCCCGTCCAGCATGGAGATATAGCCGATGGGATAGCACCGCACCAGGGTGAGCGGGTCCAGCGCCTCGGAACAGAGCACCAGCACGTCCAGCGGGTCGCCGTCGTCGCCGTAGGTGCGGGGGATGAAGCCGTAGTTGGCGGGATAGTGGGTGGAGGTGTGGAGGACACGGTCCAGGAGAATCAGTCCCGTCTCCTTGTCCAGCTCATACTTCTTCTTGCTCCCCTTGGGGATTTCAATGACGGCGATGAAGTCCTCGGGCTGAATGCGCTTGGGGTGAATGTCGTGCCAGATGTTGCTCATGGTGTTTACCTCCTTGAAAATCGTAAAGTCGGGACGCAGGCCCCGCCCTTCAAATGCGATTGCAATCCTCTTTCCCGCTGATTATACCTTGAAAACCCAAATAATACAATGGGAATCTGGCATTTTGTCAGAAATGGCCCCGTCCCCGCAGGGGAGGGCGGGGACGACCCCGGCGGTGGGGGGCATGGGGGAGCGCTGTTTCCCCGGGCGGTCTGTGCGGGGGCTGTTTTTCTGGACGGCCTGCCCGTCTGGGGGCGTTGTTCTCACAGGGGGGCGTCTGTTCGGCTGTTTCCCCGGGCGGTCTGTGCGGGGACTGTTTCTCTGGACGGCCTGTCCTTCCGGGGGGATAGGGGCATTTTCCCCGCCGGGGGATTGTGCCGCCGGAAGGGTTGTGTTAAAATAGGCCCCAAAGACCAAAGACCGGGCACAACCCGGCAGAGAGGGAGGAGAGGACATGGAACCCATCACCCAGAAGTTTCGCACCGCCATGGGGGGCTTCCACCGGCAGGATGTACAGCGCTATCTGGAGCAGTCTGCCGCCGCACACCGCCGTCAGGTGGCGGGGCTGGAGGAGCGGCTGGCAGAGAGTGAGCAGGTCAGGCAGGCCCTGGAGTCGGAGCTGAACGGCGTGCGCCAGAGCCAGGGCAGCCTGGTGGCGGAGGAGGCCCGCAGCCGGGCCTGTCTGACACGGATGCGGGAGGAGATGGCCCAGGCGGAGGCGGAGCTCACCGCCGCCCGCAGCCAGCTGGCCCGTTTGCAGGAGCAGGTGTCCCAGCTGGAGCCCATGGCGCGCAGATACCACCAGCTCAAAGACCGGGTGGCCACTGTGGAGCTGGACGCCCACCGCAAGGCCCAGGCCACCGTGGAAGAGGGGGAGGCCCAGGCCCGGCAGGTGATGGAGCAGGCCCAGAGCCAGGCCCAGGCGGTGCTGGAGGAGGGGCACCATCAGGCCCGGCAGCTCCAGGCCCAGACCAGGCAGTGGCTGGAGCAGGTGATGGGGGACTATCAGGTGCTGCGGCAGGGGCTGGGGGAGCTGTTTGGCAGCGTGCGCACCCTGACGGTGCTGGCCCAGCGGGTGGAGGAGATGGACAAGCAGATGCAGAGCTTACAGGAGAAGGTGATGGGTCATGAGCAGCGTTGAGCAGCAGGGCGTGCTGGAGCTGTCCACGGCGCAGCTGCCCCAGGTGATGCCCCGGCTGAGGGCGGGGGATCTGGTGGCGCTGAGCGGGACCATTTACACCGCCCGGGACGCCGCCCACAAGCGGATCTTCCAGCTGCTGGACGAGGGCAAGCCCCTGCCCTTCCCCCTGGAGGGGGCGGTGATCTATTATGCCGGCCCCACCCCGGGGCAGAAGGGGATGGCGGTGGGCGCCTGCGGCCCCACCACTGCAGGGCGTATGGACGGCTTTGCCCCCCGGCTGCTGGATTTGGGGCTGGGAGCCATGATTGGCAAGGGGGAGCGCAGCGGGGCGGTGGTGGAGGCCATTGTGCGCAACGGTGCCTGCTACTTTGCCGCCACCGGCGGGGCGGGCGCCCTCATTGCCAAGCATATCCGCACCGCCCAGGTGGTGGCCTTTGAGGAGCTGGGGTGCGAGTCGGTCAAACGCCTGACGGTGGAGCGCCTGCCCCTCATTGTGGCCATTGACAGCAGCGGGCGGGATTTGTTCCGGGAGGGGCGGGCAAAGTATCGCCGGTGAGGCGGCCGGTGTTCTGCGGAGGGGGAGCACTTCACAGGAAAGGCCGCCCGGAGCTTCGCCGTGCGCAGAGGGCGCAATAGAGTGAAATCCCACGCTTGCCTCAAGGCATCCAAGCCTTTTTGCCATGCAATCTCTTACTTCAAAAGCGTAAACACGCTTTTGAGACGCTAAAAAGTCCCCGTTCCACAGGGAACGGGGACTTTTTATGTACCGACCAGACCGTTAGGCGGGATCGATGGCGCCCATGGGGCAAGTGCCGGCGCAGGCACCGCAGTCGATGCAGGTGTCAGCGTTGATCTCCATGTGCTCGTCGCCCATGGCGATGGCACCCACGGGGCAAGCGCCCTCGCAAGCGCCGCAGGAGATACAAGTATCGTTGATCTTGTGAGCCATGATTGGTACACCTCCAATGCTTTAATTTCAAAGCCCATTGTACCACATCCGCAGAAAAAAGCAACAAGGAATTTTTTTCAAGAGCTGTATAAAACCCTGCCCGCTGTCCCATCCTCTTCAATAGCTCTAACTAGGAGGAAAACCATGGAACGCATAGGCTTTTGGAACCGATGGAAGGAACTTTGGGCGGGGGCGCGCCGCCGGGGCGCAGTGGCCCGGGGGGAGGGCGGCGTCAGCGGCGAGTATTCCGGCTGCTGCCGGGAGGGGGAGCGTCCCCGGGGGCGGGAGAGCACCGAGACCCGCATCACCGACCGCTATGTCCGTGACCTGACCCGCATGGCCCAGCAGGGACGGCTGGACCCCCTGGTGGGGCGGGAGGGGGAGGTGGGCCGGGTGGTGCAGATTCTCTCCCGGCGGACAAAAAACAACCCCGCCCTCATCGGTGCGCCGGGGGTGGGGAAAACCGCCGTGGCGGAGGGGCTGGCCATCCGCCTGGCCGCAGGGGCGGTGCCCGAGCCGCTGCGGGGGAAACGGCTGCTGGCGCTGGATTTGACCGCCATGGTGGCGGGCACCAAGTACCGGGGGGAGTTTGAGGACCGGGTGAATCTGGTGCTGGCAGAGGTGCGAAGGGCGGGCAACGTCATCCTCTTTCTCGACGAGCTGCACAACATCGTGGGGGCGGGGTCGGCGGAGGGGGCCATTGATGCGGCCAACATCCTCAAGCCCGCTTTGAGCCGGGGGGAGCTGCAGGTGGTGGGGGCCACCACCCTGGAGGAGTACCGCAGATATATTGAGAAGGACGCCGCCCTGGAGCGGCGCTTCCAGCCGGTGAAGGTGGAGGAGCCCAGCCGGGCGCAGGCGCTGGAGATTTTGCGGGGGCTGCGGGGACGGTACGAGCAGTTCCACGGCCTGGCCATCACCGACGGGGCGCTGGAGGCGGCGGTGGAGCTGTCCAGCCGCTATCTCCCTGACCGGTTCCTCCCCGACAAGGCCATTGACCTGATTGACGAGGGGGCCGCTCGGCTGCGGGCGGAGGAGGAGGTACCCGCCGCCCTGCGCACCCTGGCCCAGCGGGCCGAGCAGGCCGCCCGGGAGAAGGCCCAGGCGGCGGCAGAGCAGGACTACGAGCGGGCGGCGGTGCTGCGGGATGCGGAGGCGGACTTCCGCAGAGAGCTGGAGCGCAAGCAGAGCAGGTACCGGGGTGGCTGCCGCCGGGGGCTGGAGCGCCGGGATGTGGCGGCGGTGGTGGCCCAGTGGACGGGCATTCCCGTGGAGGATGTGACCCAGGGGGAGGCCCAGCGGCTGCTGGCGCTGGACAGCCAGCTGCGCCGGCGGGTGATTGGGCAGGACCAGGCGGTGGCGGCGGTGTGCGCCGCTGTGCGCCGCAGCCGGGTGGGGCTGAAGGAGCCGGGGCGGCCGGCGGGGGTATTCCTCTTTCTGGGGCCCACAGGGGTGGGCAAGACGGAGCTGTGCCGTGCCCTGGCCGCCGCCCTGTTTGGCACGGAGGAGGCCATGCTCCGCTTTGATATGTCCGAATATATGGAGCGGCACAATGTCTCCCGGCTGGTGGGTGCGCCCCCGGGCTATGTGGGGCACGAGGACGGGGGACAGCTCACCGAGCGGGTGCGCCGCCGCCCCTGGTCGGTGGTGCTCTTTGACGAGGTGGAGAAGGCCCACCCGGATATGTACAACCTGCTCCTCCAGGTGATGGAGGACGGCGTGCTCACCGACAGCCAGGGCCGCCGGGCGGATTTTCGCAACACGGTGATTGTGCTCACCTCCAACATCGGAGCCAGAAAGCTGGTACACCCGGCGCCCCCCATGGGCTTTGCCGGAGGCAGCCGGGAGCGGCGCACCCGGGAGGAGGTGCTGGAGGAGCTGCGGGGCCATTTCCGGCCGGAGTTTCTCAACCGCCTGGACGAGGTGGTGCTCTTCCACCGGCTGGAGGGGTGCCATCTGGAGCAGATTGCGGCGAAGCTGCTGGGCGGCGTGGAGCGCCGTCTGGCCGCCCTGGGGGTGGGGCTGTGTGTCCAGGGGGAGGCGGTGGCCCTGCTGGCTCAGCCCAGAGAGGAGCAGGAGCGGGAGCAGGGGGCCAGACCCATCCGAAGGGCGGTGCGCCGTCAGGTGGAGGAGCCGGCGGCGGAGCTGCTCCTCTCCCGCAGGCTGTGTCCGGGGGACCGGCTGCACCTCACAGCCCAGGAGGGGCGGGTGGCGCTGCAGGTGGAGCAGGGGGCAGGCAGGGGCGCGCTCAATCAGGAGAACACTCTGACAGGGTGAACAGCCCCTCGGGCACCCGGATGTCCTGCCGGGGGACACGGGACCAGGAGAAGCGCTCCAGCAGGGCGGGGAGGGTCTGGGGGACGGGGGCGGATTGCAGCCCGGCCAGGAAGGCCAGCTTGCCCAGCAGCGCCTGGGGGGTGGTGCAGGCACGCAGATCGTGGATGCGGATGCTGCGCTCCCGCTTGGCAAGGCGCTTTCCGTCCTGGTCCAGGAGGGTGGGCACATGGTAATACTGGGGGGCGGGAAAGCCCAGCAGGTCCATGAGATACCGCTGGCGGGGGGCGGAGGGGAGCAAATCTCTGGCACGCACCACCTGGTTGACCCCCATCAGGGTGTCGTCCACCACCACCGCCAGCTGGTAGGCAAAGACGCCGTCGCTGCGGCGCAGGATGAAGTCCCCGCACTGGGTGGGCAGGTACTCGGTATAGCGGCCCTGGACGCCGTCCTCGATGGTGTAGCTGCGCTCTGCCACCCGCACACGCCAGGCGGGGGAGCGCACCTCACGCCGCTGGGCCTGCTGTTCCGGGGTGAGGCGGGCGCAGGTGCCGGGGTAGCGCAGCTGCCCGTCGCTGAGGTGGGGGGCGGAGGCGGCCTTCAAATCCGAGCGGGAGCAAAAGCAGGGGTAGACCAGGCCCTGGGCTGCCAGGCGGTCAAAATACTGCTGATAGATCTGGGTGCGCTGGGACTGGACATAGCGGGGGTCGGGGGTGGCGCCCTGCCCGCCCTCGTCCCAGGTCAGGCCCAGCCAGGCCAGGTCGTCCATGGCCTGGGCCGCCATGGCGGGGGAGGAGCGGTGGGGGTCCAGGTCCTCCATGCGCAGAATGATGCGCCCGCCCTGGGATTTTGCCCCCAGCCAGGCCAGCAGAAAGGCGAAGGCGTTGCCCACGTGGAGCGCCCCGCTGGGGGTGGGGGCAAAGCGGCCGATGACAGGTTCCATGGTGTTCTCTCCTTTTGGGCGGGACGCCCGTGGATGTTATTGGGGTGGGGCTTGTGCCGGTGGGGAATAGGCGGGGCGGCGGCGGGGCATACTAGGGCGGAGGTGATCGGATATGGAGATGTCCAATCAAGAGTATCAGGCCTATGTGAAGGCCAAGGCCCAGCCCTCTCCCCTGTGGAAGGATTTGGCCTGGGCCTTTTGCGTGGGGGGAGGGATCTGCATGGGGGGACAGGGGCTGTCCAATCTGTACCAGTCCCTCGGCCTGAGCCGGGAGGATGCGTCAGCCTGGGTATCTATCACCCTGATTGTGCTGGCCTCCGCCCTCACCGGCCTGGGGGTGTTTGACGACCTTGCCAAGCGGGCCGGGGCGGGCACCCTGGTGCCCATCACCGGGTTTTCCAACGCCATGACCTCCCCCGCCCTGGAGTTCAAAAGCGAGGGGTTCGTCACCGGCACCGGGGCCAAGCTGTTCACCGTGGCCGGGCCGGTGCTGGCCTACGGCATTGGGGCAAGCGTGGTGTATGGGCTGGTTTTGACGGTACTGAGAAGTGCGTAGCACTTCAAAAAAGTCCAAGGACTTTTTTGAGGGGATGCATGGAAAATAGGGTTCGATTCCTTCGGAATTGTCACCCTGTTTTCCATGAGCAGAGTGTTTTCCGAGGCGCATGTCCCCGGAAAACACGGGGCTTTGATTTTATTCCGCCGCCTGCGGGCGGCGGAACTC
This sequence comes from uncultured Oscillospiraceae bacterium, assembly GCA_944387115.1. Taxonomy (GTDB): domain Bacteria; phylum Bacillota; class Clostridia; order Oscillospirales; family Oscillospiraceae; genus Enterenecus. The sequence goes on along the minus strand of CALXDR010000023.1, from coordinate 18,467 downwards.
GGTGAGACCCGAAGCGTCCGAGCCGTTGCGAACAGCCCGGATGGACCGAAGCGAAGGGCAAAGCCCAGGGCGGGCGCAGCCCGGCCGGATTTGCTCTGAGTCGGAGGGAAGAAACGAAGCGTCCGAACCCCGCCGCCCCTCGGATGGACTGGAGCGAAGGGCAAAGCCCAGGACGGGCACAGCCCGACCGGGTTTGCCCTGAGTCGCAAGGAAGCCGAGGGGCAGCGGCGGGTTGTGAGGCGTGACAATGCCGAAGCGTCCGAGCCGTAGCGAGCAGGCGAGGCGTGATCATGCCGAAGCGTCCGAACCGTCGTGAGCCTTCTCAAAAAGCCCAAGAACTGCTTGACAGCCGCAGCGCCCGGTCATCCTGCCAGAGGGTGACCGGGCGCTGCTGCGATGTATGGGGTGGGGCGGCCGGTCAGCCGTTTGCCAGCTGGCACAGCTCGGCGAGCATTTTGGGCAGCTCGGTATCCATTTTGTCCGGGGTGAACTGGCAGGTGCCCACCTGCTTGTGTCCGCCGCCGTTGTACTTGAGCATCAGGTGGCCCACATCCACCTGGGAGGTGCGGTTGAGGATGCTGTGCCCCACGGCGGCGGAACAGCCCTGGCCGCCCCGGCCGCTGACAATCCAGGCGGAGATATTCTGCTGGGGGTACATGGAGTAAATCATAAAGCGGTTGCCGGTGTAGATGGGATCGACACCCCGCAGGTCGGAGATAATCACATTGCCCTCGGTGCGGGTGTACTTGGTGACCATCTCCTGGAACTTGGCGGTCTGCTCGTTGTACACCGCAATGCGCTCTTGCACATCGGGCATGGCGAGAATCTCTTCGGTGGTCATGGAGTGGCAGGCGTCAATGAGCCGCTCCATCAGCTGGTAGTTGGAGATGGTGAACTGCCGCCACCGGCCCAGACCGGTGCGGGGATCCATGAGGAAGCCCACGAGAATCCAGCCGGTGGGATGGAGCACCTCGTCAATGGTGAGGTTGCCCGAGTCCACCTTGTCCACCGCCTCCATCATATCCGCAAACTGGGGGAAGCGGGCGTGGCCGCCGTAATACTCGTAGATGATGCGGGCGCAGGAGGGGGCCACACGGCTCTCCCCCTTGTACTTGCCCGCCAGGGCCAGCCGCTCGTGCTCGCTGGAGTGGTGGTCAAACCACAGCCCGCAGCCGGGGACATAGGGCACGTTGGCCAGGCAGTCGTCGGGGCCGATTTCCACCAGGCCGTCCTGCAAATCCTTGGGATGGGCAAAGGTCCAGTGGTCAATCACGCCTGCCTCCTTGAGCAGGGCGCCGCAGGCCAGGCCGTCAAAATCAGAACGGGTTACCAGTCTCATACAATCAATATCCTCCTTCACGGCACGCAGCCGAATTGGTTCCAGCGCTCTGCCTTGGGACAAAGCATATACATCTCCTTATTGTACTCATAGGCGGTTGGAAAAGCAATGGGAAAATCAAAAAATTTGTGTTTCCCTGACTCTTGCCAGAAGGGGGCAGAGGGGCTATAATGAGAACAAACGAAAACCGGAGAACCGGAAAGGGGATTTTTGTAATGAATGAACAACAGCGGCAGGCGCTGGCCCAGGAGATAGAAGCGGCGGCCCGGCGGGGTGCGGCCAGAGATCAGGTGGAGCTGGTGTCCCTGCTGCGCACCGCCCAGGCGGCGTGCGGCGGCGTGCTCTACCGGGATGTTGTGCTGGAGATTGCCCAGGCCCTGGGGCTGAAGGTGACATTTTTGGAGGCGGTACTCAAGCGCTATCCCTCCATCCGCACCGACCAGGCCCCCCATGTGCTCACCGTGTGCCAGGGGCAAAACTGCGCCAGAGGGGGGCAGCTGGCGGACTTTGTCCGGCGCACCTACCAGGTGGAGCCGGGCGGGGTGGCCGGGGCGGGGTTCCGCTTTCAGGTCAGCGGCTGCATGAAGCACTGCGGCAGCGGCCCCAATGTGAAGTGGGATGGGCAGGTCTATCACCAGATGACCCCCGAGGCGCTGCGCCGCCTGGTGGAGCAGGGGGGATGAGGCGGCGGTAGCAGGCCGCCGCAAGGTCGGTTGTGGAGGAGAGAGAGCATGAGGAACATTGCCATTGTGGAGGATGAGGACGGGGCAGCACAGGTGCTGACAGACTACATTCACCAGTACGCCGCCCAGAGCGGGCAGGAATTCCGGGTCAGCCGGTTTCACAACGGGGAGGCGTTTTTACAGCAGTACCAGTGCGTGTATGCGGTGGTGTTTATGGACATCCAGATGCCCCAGAGGGATGGCATGGAAACGGCGGTGGCGCTGCGCCAGCGGGACCGGAATGTGTCCCTGGTGTTCATCACCAATCTGGTGCAGTACGCCCTGAAGGGGTACGAGGTGGATGCGGTGAGCTTTCTGGTCAAGCCGGTGAGCTACTATGACTTTGTGCTGAAGTTTCGCAAGGCGCTGGACATCTACTGTATGAACGAGGTGCGCAGCTTTACGGTGAACACCCCCGGAGGGCTGTGCCGCATTTCCACCGACAAGCTGATGTATGTGGAGATTATGAACCACCGGCTGTTCTACCACATGGTGGACGATGTGATTGAGCGCACGGGGGTGCTGTCCGGGGTGGAGGAGGAGCTGCGGGAGTTTGGCTTTCTGCGCTGCAACAAGTGCTACCTGGTCAACCCCAAGTTCATTGTCAAGGTGAAGGGGTGCGCCGTGCAGGTGGGGGATCACACGCTGAAAATCAGCCGCCCCCGGCGCTCGGCCTTCCTGGCGGAGCTGGCAAACTGGTACGCCGGGGCCGGAGGAGGTGGCTGAGGGTGGAGCAGGTGCTGTTCACCTACGAAAAGGCCATGCTGGGGTTTTTGATTACGCTGTACATCTTTTACGCCCTGACCATCTGGAGGATGCGCCGCTCCAGCGCCTTTCTCCCCAAGCTGCTGGGGGGCGGGGCGGCGGTACTGGCCATAGCCCTGGCCATGGCGGTGGCCTACCAGGTCTGGGGGCAGACGGCGGTGGGGCGCAGCGTGATCTATCTGGTGCTGTTTGGGGTGAGCATGGCCCATGTGCAGCTGTGCTTTGCCGAGGGGTTCCCCGCCATTCTGTTTTGCTGCAGCGTGGCCTATGCCGCCCAGAATCTGTGCTACAAAATCCACCTGATGGTGTGGTGCGGCTGGACCATGCACCTGTCCGCCAGCTGGGGGATGCAGTTCTACCGCTACTACGACCTGCTCTACTACGCCTACTTCCTTGTGGCCGCCGTGGTGGTGTATGGGGTGTTCATCTACCCCATGGTGCGGGGGATGTCCAGCTGGCAGCTGGACCGCAGGCTGATGGCCATTGCCCTGATGATTCTGGCGGTGACGGTGATTTTGTGCTCGGTGGAGGATGTGTACTTCGGGAAGCTGAGCCTGGGCATGGAGAACCACTTCCAGCGCCCCGAGCTGCTGGTGCTGCGCCAGACGGGCAACCTGTTTTCGGTGATGTGCTGCGTCAGCGTGCTGCTGCTGGCCTCCCGCACGGTGGAGCACCGGGAGTTGGAGCAGGAGGTGGAGTATCTGCACCACGCCATCCGCCAGAGCGAGCGGCAGTATGAGATTTCCAGGGACACCATTGAGCTAATCAACATCAAGTGCCACGACATCCGTTATAAGCTCCAGGCCCTGGCCGCCCAGGGGGGCGCTGTGCCCCGGCAGGCGGTGGAGGATTTGCAGAAGAGCATCTCCATCTACGACGCCAAAATCGCCACCGGCAATCAGCTGCTGGACGTGCTGCTCACGGAAAAGAGCCTGTACTGCGAGCAAAACGGCATTGAGCTGTCGTGCATGGTGGACGGGGCCGGGCTGGCCTTTATGGAGGGCAGCGATTTGTACTGCCTGTTCGGCAATGTGCTGGACAACGCCCTGGAGGCGGTGAAGGCCATTGCGGACAGAGAGCGCCGGGTCATCAATCTGGTGGTGAAGGTGCGGGGGAACATGGTGGTCATCCAGCAGGACAATTACTTTGACGGACGCCTCACCTTCCGGGAGGGGCTGCCCATGACCACCAAGCAGGACAAGGGCTACCACGGCTTTGGTATGCGCAGCATCCGCATGATTGTCCACAAGTACGATGGGGAGTTGACAGCCTGCATTAAGGACGACATCTTTCATCTGAACATCCTGTTCAGTTTGAACAATCAGTAGCCGGATAGACAGAATACGAAAAAATCGTGCAGTTTAAGGAACGCCCATTGCCAGTGGGTGTTCCTTTTGCTATATTGCCCATAGCTAGATGGGAACTTGGGGGCATTTTGTGGAGTTACAACAGAAACGGCGGGCAAATTCTCCGAAACAGGAAGGGGGAGGGAGCTGAAGAGAGAGGCCGCTTGCACCGCCGCAGCCTGAACGGGGGCGCGGCACGCTGCCTGCCGTCCACAAGCCCCGGGGGAGCCGGGGGGCACTCCGGCTCAGGGCCGCCCTGCGCTGCGCCATAGGAAGGGCGGAGCACAGGCAGGGCATGGCCCGGCGGCGCTCATTCCAGGCCCGCAGCCCTGGTTCCCAGCTGCTTACCCCCCTGCGCGGAACAGAGCAGGGGAGGGAAGGCCCCCATGGCCGGGGGAACGCTCTGCCCCAGGTGGGGCGGAGGCTCCGGCTTGCCCCGTTGGGCAGGGGGACGAGGAATATGATTTGGAGGGAAATTTTGTGGCTAAGACTAAGAAAAAGATGAGCGCAAAGGCCTTTACAGCCGTTGTGGCATCTCTGCTGGCGGTGCTGGTGGTCTTTTCCGTGGTTCTGTCGGTGCTGTCCACCTCTTCCTACGACCTGGTGCTCCGCGACATCTTCGGCGAGACCAAGTTTGACACCGGCAAAAAGGTTGAGGGTGTGAACACCACCTATTACAAGCGGGACATCACCGATTCCCAGAAGCTCCAGGAGGCCGAGCGGGCCTACACCCGCAAGGCGGGCGCAGAGGGCTTCGTGCTGCTCTACAACAAGGCTGAGGAGGGCAAAGGTCTGCCCCTGCAGGCCAACTCCAAGCTCAGCCTGTTCTCCGCCTCCAGCGTGGATCTGCTGGCTGGCGGCACCGGCTCGGGCGTGAGCACCATCTCCAGTGATATGCGCACCGCCCTGATGGAGCAGAACTTCTCCATCAACGAGTCCCTGTGGAAGTTCTACAGCGACAACCACGCCACCTATACCCGTGGCGCCGGCGCTGTGATGTACGGCTTTGCGGAGGATTGGTCCATCAACGAGGCCCCCATCTCCGCCATCCCCGACCAGGCCAAGCAGGAGGCTGCGGGCACCACCCCGATCTTCTTCATCTCCCGCACCGGCGGCGAGGGCCGTGACCTGGGCCGCTACATGGGCGATTGGACCGACATTGCCGAGGACAAGGACAAGCACTATCTGGAGCCCGACTCCGTGGAGCTGGGGGTCATTGACTACCTGAACAGCAACTTCGACAACGTCATCATCGTGGTCAACACCAACAACGCCTTCGAGCTGGGCTGGGTGTCCGACTATGAGAACATCTCTGCTGTGCTCTGGGCTCCCGGCGCCGGCGGCGACACCTGCCGCTCCATTGCCGACGTGCTCAGCGGCCAGGTCAACCCCTCCGGGCACCTGGTGGACACCTTCGTGTACGATAACTTCTCCTCCCCCGCCATGCAGAACATGGGCGACATGATGCTGGTCAACAACGGCCAGGATGTGGAGGCCGGTGTGTTCTACGACGAGGGCATCTACGTGGGCTACAAGTACTACGAGACCCGCTACTTCGACAAGGTGATGAACCAGGGCAACGCCGGGGACTACACCTACAGCCAGACGGTGCAGTACCCCTTCGGCTACGGTCTGAGCTACACCACCTTCGCCTGGTCTGACTTCACCATGAGCCAGATGGACGCCCAGGGCAACATCGAGGTGAAGGTCACCGTCACCAACACCGGCGCTGTGGCAGGCCGTGACGTGGTGCAGCTGTACCTGAACGCCCCCTACACCGAGTACGACAAGGCCAACTATGTGGAGAAGTCCGCCGTGTCCCTGGTGGGCTTTGAAAAGACCGGCGAAATCGCCCCCGGCCAGTCTGAGACTGTGACCATCACCGTCAACCGCCGGGACTTCATCTCCTATGACGATGTAAAGGCCAAGACCTACATCCTGGAGGCCGGTGACTACCTGCTCACCGCCGCCCCCAACGCCCACGCCGCCTGCAACAATGTGCTGGCCTTCAACGGCGTGGCCAACGACGGCCTGTTCGGCACCCCCAGCGCCGACTTTGTGGGCAAGTGGACCTACAGCTACACCGAAAACGGCGGGGTGGACAACCAGACCTATGCCACCTCCCTCAACGGCACTGAAATCACCAACCAGTTCGACCACGCCAGCTACGACGAGCTGACCCCCCGTGACCAGTACCTGACCCGTCAGGACTGGGTGGGCACCTTCCCCAAGACCCACGGCAACCAGGACAGCCAGCGCAAGAGCGGATTCAGCGAGCGCAACGGCTTCACCTGGGAGGTTGAGGTGTCCGACGAGATTCGTGACGCCCTCCAGAGCAAGGGCGTGGGCGCCTCCGGCAACCCCATGACCGAGGAGGAAGCGGCACAGCAGGCAGGCAAGTACAGCCAGAAGGGCGATCTGGAGCTGATCGACTTCCGCGGCAGAGACTTTGACGAGGTGGAGGCCGAGGGCGGCTGGGACGCCCTCATCGACCAGATGGATGTGAAGGAGCTGGAGTCCATCATCCGCAACGGCGGCTACCAGACCCTGGCCTCCTCCAGCATCGGCAAGCCCCGCGCCATTGACTTCGACGGCCCCTCCGGCCTCAACGAGGGCGGCGTGACCCACGAGCCCTACTCCATCACCTACCCCTGCGCCGTCAACCTGGCCAACAGCTGGGACCGTGAGAACTCCTACTACCACGGCTACTATGTGGGCGAGGACGCCCTGGCCTGCGACGGCAACTGGGGCAACCACGTCTACACCGGCCTGATCAGCGGCTGGTACGCCCCCGCCATGAACATCCACCGCACCCCCTTCGCCGGCCGTAACTTCGAGTACTACTCCGAGGACGGCTTCCTCTCCGGCGAGCTGGCGCTGGAGGCTGCCTCCGCCTGTGCTGAGAAGGGCGTGTATGCTTACATCAAGCACTTCGCCCTCAACGACCAGGAGGATCACCGCAGCCACGCCGCCACCTTCGCCAACGAGCAGGCCATCCGTGAGATCTACCTCAAGCCCTTCCAGACCTGCATTGAGGAGCGTCCCACCACCGAGATCATGGTGCAGAAGTACGACGAGTCCACTGACACCTACACCGAGACTACGGCGGAAATCCCCGCTGTCATGGCGGTCATGTCCTCCTTCAACCGGGTGGGCTGCACCTGGGCAGGCGGCGACTGGCACCTGCTCACCGCCGTGCTCCGTGAGGAGTGGGGCTTTGACGGCACCGTCATCACCGACTACGACGGCGGCGGCGTGATGGACACCGAGCAGTGCATCCGTGCCGGCGGCGACCTGAAGCTCACCGGCTTTGAGGTGGACGCCCCCCTGGACATCACCAACCCCGCCTCCCAGTACTTCGCCCGCCAGGCCATTAAGCACATCCTGTACACCACCGTGAACTCCAACGCCATGAACGGCATTGTCCACGGTGTGGCTGTGGCTGAGCTGCCCTTCGCCAACTACTACTTCATCCTCATCGGTGAAGGCATTGTTGCCGTGGGCCTGCTGGTCTGGGGCATTGTGGCCATCAAGCGCCGCTGGGCAGAGGAGAAGAAGGCAGCTTCCTGCTAAGGCAGTGTACGCTGTCCCTGCACAAGTTCCATACACAAGGCTGCAAGGCCGGGGCATGCCCCGGCCTTGCCCCGCTCCGGCAAAAAAGCGCTGCTTTTTTGCCGGAGCTTTTTCATGGGCACAGGGGTACAGGGGAGGTTTTTCGGGGAGGCTCGGGCGGCAGGGGGGAGATACTCGACGGTGGGGCGGTTTTGTGCTATACTGGTGGAAAACACTAGACAAGAGGGGTAGAGAGAGGATGGAGCGTGAGCGGGCAGAGCAGCAGGGGCAAAAGCGGCTGTGCGTGGGCATTCTGGCCCATGTGGATGGGGGGAAGACCACCCTGTCCGAGGGGATGATGTACTGTGCGGGGGCCATTCGCAGGCTGGGACGGGTGGACCACGGGGACGCCTTTCTGGACACCCACTGGATGGAGCGGGAGCGGGGCATCACCATATTTTCCAAGCAGGCGGTATTCTCCTGGGGGGAATGGGAGGTGACCTTGCTGGACACCCCGGGCCACGTGGACTTTTCCGCAGAGATGGAGCGGGCCTTGCAGGTGATGGACTACGCCATTCTCCTGGTGAGCGGGATGGACGGGGTACAGGGCCACACCGAGACGGTGTGGCGGCTGCTGGAGGAGCACGGGGTGCCCACCATCGTGTTTGTCAACAAGATGGACCAGCCCACCCCGAGCCGGGCCAGCTTGCTGGCCCAGCTGCGCCAGCGCCTGGGGGAGGGGATTGCCCCCTGGCAGGACGACCGGGAGGGGCTGCTGGAGCAGGCCGCCCTGTGCGACGAGGGGCTGCTGGAGGCGTATCTGGAGGGACAGCCCCCCTCCCAGGAGGATTTGGCCCGGCTGGTGGTGGAGCGCAAGCTCTTCCCCTGCATCTTCGGCTCCGCCCTCAGGCTGGAGGGGGTGGACACCCTGCTGGACACCCTCACCGCACTGGCCTTTGAGCCGGATTGGGGGGGTGCGTTTGGAGCCCGTGTGTTCAAAATCAGCCGGGACGACCGGGGGGAGCGGCTGACCTGGCTCAAGGTCACCGGCGGCGTCCTGCGGGTGCGGGACACCCTGCGGGGAGAGGGATGGGAGGAGAAGGTGACCCAGCTGCGCCGCTACTCAGGGGCCAGGTTTACCGCCCTGGAGGAGGCCCAGGCCGGAACGGTGTGCGCCGTGACCGGGCTGAGCCGCACCTGGGCGGGGCAGGGGCTGGGGGCAGAGGCGGGGTGGAGCGGGGCACGGCTGGAGCCGGTGCTCCACTATCAGGTGCTCCCCCCGGAGGGGTGCGACCGGCACACCCTGCTGGCCCAGCTGCGCCAGCTGGAGGAGGAGGACCCCCAGATGGGGGTGGAATGGGACGACCGGCTGGGGGAAATCCGGGTGTGCCTGATGGGTGCGGTGCAGCGGGAGGTGCTCACCCAGGTCATCGCCCAGCGGTTTGGGGTGGAGGTGTCCTTCGGCCCCGGCTCCATCATCTATCTGGAGACCATCGCCGGGCCGGTGGAGGGGGTGGGGCACTTTGAGCCGCTGCGCCATTATGCCGAGGTGCATCTGCTCCTGGAGCCTCTGGAGCGGGGGGCGGGCATTGTGCTGGACACCGCCTGCGGGGAGGATGTGCTGGAGCGCAATTGGCAGCGGCTCATTCTCACCCATCTGGCCGAGCGGCCCCACCTGGGCGTGCTCACCGGCTCCCCCATCACCGATGTGCGCATCACCCTGCTGACGGGCAAGGCCCATGTGAAGCACACCGAGGGCGGGGATTTCCGCCAGGCCACCTATCGGGCGGTGCGCCAGGGGCTGATGCAGGCCCGGAGCATTCTGCTGGAGCCGTGGTACACCTTCCGACTGGAGGTGCCCCAGGGGTGCGTGGGACGGGCCATGACCGACCTGCAGCGCATGGGGGGCGAGGTGGACCCGCCCCAGAGCCAGGGGGAGGTGTGTGTACTCACCGGGGCGGCCCCCGTGTCCCAGATGGGGGAATACGCCGTAGAGGTGGCCTCGTACAGCCGGGGCCGGGGGCGGCTGTCCTGCCAGAGCGGGGGGTATCGCCCCTGCAAGAGCCAGGAGCAGGTGGCGGCGGCGCTGGGCTACGACCCCGAGCGGGACACGGAGCATCCCTCCAGCTCGGTGTTCTGCCAGCACGGGGCGGGGGTGACGGTGCCCTGGGACCAGGTGCGGGCGTGGATGCACCTGGACAGCGGCTGGCGGCCGGAGGGGACAGGGGAGGCGGGGCACACCCCTGCACTGCCCCGCCTGAGCCACGCCGCCCATGAGGCGCTGGAGGAGGAGCTGATGGCCATCTTCGAGCGCACCTATGGCCCGGTGAAGCCCAGGGCCTTTCGTCCCGCCCCCAAGACTGCCCGGCCCAAGGAGAAGCCGTGGAAGGGGCTTAAGCCCCGGCGGGGGGAGGACTACCTGCTGGTGGACGGGTACAACATCATCCACGCCTGGCCGGACCTGCGCACCCTGGCCCGCCAGGACCTGGAGGGCGCCCGCCTGCGTCTGGTAGACCGCCTGCGCAACTACCAGGGCTGGAAGGGGTGCAAGGTCATCGTGGTGTTTGACGCCTACAAGGTCAAGCAGGGCGGCGGGAGCGTGGAACAGCTGGAGGATGTGTGGGTGGTGTACACCAAAGAGGCGGAAACGGCGGATATGTACATCGAAAAGACCACCTATGCCCTGGGCAAGGAGGAGCACCGGGTGCGTGTGGCCACCTCCGACGGGCTGGAGCAGCTGATTATCCTGGGCCACGGGGCGGTGCGTATGTCTGCCGGTGAGCTTCAGGCGGAGGTGGAGCGGGTGGAGGGGGAAATCCGCGCCGCCGTGGCCCGTGGGGGCAGGTGAGGGCGGGCAGGTGAGGCCAGACGGGGCGCTGCGCAGGCTGCCGGGAGGCCGGGGCCGGGGGCTGCTTCCGCCGCCGCACAGCCACCAGGGGCGTTTCCATGCGGCCAGGAAAGGCACACCGCCCGGCCAGCGCACAGCGGCGCTGACCGGGCGGTGTTTGTATGTTCCCATGGCGGACAAGGGTCAGGAGGGGAGGGCGTCGGGGGCGGGCACCTCAATGACCTTGCGCACAGGGGTGATGGAGACTTGCAGCTGCTTTGGAAACTGGTCCAGGTTGCCTTTGACCGGGCCTGTGGCCTCCACGTAGGAGGCAAGACAGAAGTGGACGGGGCCGGTTTCGCTGGCAGGGGGGATTTTGAACTCCAGCTTTATGCCCAGCTCCGGGTGCATGGCCGCATTGACAATGGGGTGGGGGAAAAAGGTTTTCAGGGAGCCGGGGGTAAAGAGCTTGTAGAACATGAACAGGATATGCCCCAGGTCCGAGGCCTCGTCCGGGCTGTCGTTGCGGAAGTTCAAGGTGAGATCGGCAACATACTCTGGAAGGTTTGCTTCATCCTCCCCGAAGAGGGAGAGCTCCAGATTGTACCGCTGGGCAAATTCCTGGGGGGTGCAAAAGTCGATGTCCACCAGCTGCACATGGAAGTTTTCCGTGTGCTCGTCATCGCTGAATTGAAAGCTGCCCTCCAGGGGCACCCACTGGCCGATTTGATAGACCTCCAGCGCCGGCGGGGTGAGCGTGGGGGGGATGTGGGTGTTGACCCACCAAATGCGCAGGCCGACGCCGGCGGTGAGCAGGAGGGCCAGCGCCACCAGCAGGAGGGGGCGTTTGGGGCGGGTTGCATACATAGGTTTCACTCCATCCTAGGGGCGGGACATCCGCCGCTGGGGGATGTCCCGCAAAGTTTCAGCGGCCGGCCCTTCCCACCCCTTTGGAGGGGGGAGGGGCGGCCGGTTTTTTATGGCGTTTTGGGGCGGCGCAGGTCAGTGCTGCACCAGATAGTGCGCCTGGATGCGCCCGTCCACGATGTGGAACACCTCGTCGGACAAATCCTCCAAAATACTCTGGTCATGGCAGGCAAGGACAATCAGTGCGCCCCGTGCCCGCTCCTGGTGCAAAAGCTCCTTGACCATCTGGATGCCGTCGGTGTCCAGGGCGTTGGTGGGCTCGTCCACCAAAATCAAGTCGGGCTGCTCCACAATGGCGCCGGCAATGCCCAGGCGCTGCTTCATGCCCAGGGAGTATTTGCGGAAGGGCTTGGGGTCGTCGGGGTCGAGGCCCACCTGCCGGATGGTCTGGTCGATGCGCGCCAGGCCGGCGCGCCCCTGAATGGAGGTCAGCACCTGCAGGTTGCGGCGGCCGGAATAGTCGTCGAGGAAGGCGGGGCGCTCGATGAGGGCGCCCACGCTGGCGGGAAAGGAGCGGTCTTTGCCCAGCAGCTGCCCGTCAATGCGCACCTGTCCCTGGGTGGGGTAGACCAGTCCGCACAGCAGGCGCATGAGCATGGTCTTGCCCGAGCCGTTGACTCCACGCAGGCCCACGATGCGGGGGGCGCACAGCTGGAGTGAAATGTCGGTGAGAATCTGGGCATGTTTGATGCTCTTACTCACATGTTCAAGGGTGATTTCCAAATCAACACCTGCTTTCTCAGTAATCAAAGGTCAAGATGTCCATGCGTGCACTGCGCCAGCATCCCAGGGCGAGGCAGCATACGCACAGCAGTGCGGCGCTGACAAGCCCGGACAGGCAGGGCAGCCCGTCGCTGACCATGGTTTGGATGCGCTGCATCATTGCGTAGTTTCCCAGCAACAGCGGGCTGAGGAAGTAGGAGGAGGCCAGCCAGTACAGGCAGCTGGCGAAAAAGGCAAAGATGGGGCGCATCCAAAGGGTGGCAGTGGCCTGGGCCAACGCCAGCGCACACGCAATGCAGGGGGCTAAGAGAAAAAATGGGAGGGTGTCCCAGGGGGGCGGCTGCAATTCATTGCGCACCTCCCACAGGCTGGGGTAGTAGGAACTGAGCGCCAGGGTGACCTCCCCCCCGGCGGCCAGGGTGAGCAAGGCGGCCAGGGCGTAAAAGAGGGCAAAGTAGACCAGCACATACAGGGCGCACCAGCTGCATTTGGACAGCCACCACACCCGCCGGCTTTTGGATAACATCAGCATGGTCTGCCCGATGCCGTTCAAATTCTCCATGGGATAGAGCAATACCTGATAGAGCAGGAGGAGAAAGAAGAGCAGCCAGATGGCGGGGAAGAGAAAGGGCTGCTGGGCAACCGGGTCGTATGGGGGGATGCCGCACAGCACACTGGCCAGCAAGTCCCCGGTGGTAAAGCTCAGGGCAGCCTCCGAGGGGGGGAGCGTGGTGTTGTGGGTGTAAATGAGCAGGCAGTGGAGGAGGAGCAGGCAGAGCATGACGGCGCAGGCGGCCAGCAGCTTCTTCCAGCAGCGAAGCAGTCCCTGCCGGACGTCAAACCAGAGGAATTTACAGTACATCGGTGCGCCAGCCCTTTCTCCAGACCACCAGCAGGTTCACCAGTGCGATGGCCGCCAGCCAGGCCACAATCACCAGGGGGTGGTTGCTGGACGTCAGCTCACGGGGGATGATGAAGTAAATGGGGGAGAGCTGCACCGGGCAGCGCAGCGCATTGTTCAGCATAGAGTTCCACAGCACATGGAAGAACAGGAGGGAGAGATAGGGCAAAATAATGGTCTGAAATTGGTTGCGGCAAAAGAAGGACAGGGACACACCCAGGGTTGCCCATGCCCCCGCCATGACTCCGGCCAGCAGAATGTACAACAGCACATAGAGCACGGGGTGCTGAAAGAACAGGCCGTTCCACAGGTAGGTGGTGGTCAGGCCGTAGTACAGTTCGGCATAGGGCTCGGGGGTAAAGGCGGGGATAAAACAGGCGGTGAGCACGAAGTTGAGCAGCAGGGGCACGGCCACCACAGCGGCGCCGGAGAGGAAGGCGGCTGCGTACTTGGCGCTGTAGTAGCGCAGCCGGCCGCAGCGCAAAACCATCTGCCCGTCATAGCCGCTCTTTCGTTCTGACAGCAGGGACCAGGAAAAGGGTATGGAGCAGGCCAGGAAGGCCACAAGGTAAAATGCTGCGGTGGCAAATGTGGTGGCATCCCCCCCCAGCCACTTGCAGTACAGGGAGGTGGCGGGGATGTCGAGGGTTACCCGAGGGATGCCCTGCTCGTCGAAGTAAAACTCATTCTGCAACTGCAGTGACTCTGCTCTGGAGGATACAATGAGGTAGACAGCGCATATGGACAGCAGACACATCAGCGCCATGGTGATGAGGAACATTTTGTTGTGAAAGGCCTGATAGAGCTGGGTGCGCAGGGATGGTGTGGATAGGGTTGGCACAAAAGCACCTCCTTAGTAATCTAGAATGGCACCGTACTTCCGGGAGGTGCCGGAGATACCGTAGTTCAAAATGTAGTGCTGGTCGGTATCCTGGAGAAAGTAGCCCACCTGGAAGCGCCGGCTGGAGCCGGGGGAGAGGGTGAAGTGGAAGTATGGGCTGGTGAAGGAGGGGTCAGCGGAGACCTCCTGGTCAGCATCCGCATGGTCGCTGAAGTACACCGGCTCAATGGGCAAAAAGGGCGAATCGCCAATGACGCTCCACCCTGTAAAGGCTTGGGCGGGGTAGAGGGGGTAGTAGGCGCGAAAGGTGCCGGACGCCGGCTGGGCATCCAGGTTTTCCAGGTATATATCCAAAAGGAGAAAGGGGGTCTGCCCGTGGGAGTCTGCTTCGGCAGGGGACAGGTTCGCCCAATCAATCCCAGCTGCGTCAAGATTGGGGTAGAGGGTTGCACCCTCCACGGTGGAGCGCACCGAGCCATGCTCCAGGTCGAGGCCGGCGTAGTAGGAAAAGAGCAGGGTCTTGCTCTCCTCGTCCTGCTGGGGGTTGAGGAGGATGGGCTGGCCCATTTCCACCAGCACGGGGGTGGGGCGGTTTGATATCACAAGGAGCACCCCGCCGATGAGCAGGGCTGTGAGGATGAGCAGCGCACACAGGCAGAGCAGGAGGGGGGAGCGTTTCTCGGGGAGTTGTTTCATAGAAGTCCTCCTTTGGTGGTTCGTATCACCGGCGTGCAGCGTACAACAGTGGATATCTAGAATTCCAGTATCAGCCGGTGTATGCTGTGATTTTACAGGATAAATTTAAAAAATCAAGGAAAGAAACCTTAAGATTTCCTTAAGAATTGCTGAAGATTTCCTTAAGGTACAAAAAGACCTGCATTTGCGTGCCGGAGGGCATGGCACACCCGGTCCTGTGCAGGGTTGATTTTCCTGTGGGGTGTGCTATACTGGGCACATACCAACGAAAGAGAGGGCTGCATCATGGAACTGACGGAAAAGACGCTGAGCAGCAAGCTGGTGTACGACGGGGGGCTGCTCAAGGTCTACTACGACACGGTGGAGCTGGTCAACGGGGCCACGGCATGGCGGGAGATCATCCGCCATCCCGGCGCTGTGGTGATGGTGCCGGTGGACGAGGAGGGGAACGTCTACCTGGTGCGGCAGTACCGCTATCCCTATGGCAAGGTGGTACTGGAGGTGCCTGCGGGCAAGCTGGAGGTGGGGGAGGAGCCCTTCCCCGCCGCCCAGCGGGAGCTGGAGGAGGAGGTGGGCGCCAAGGCGGAGCAGTGGACCTTTTTGGGGGAGATGCTGCCCACCCCCGGATTCTGCGACGAGCTGCAGCGGGTGTATCTGGCCCGGGGGCTGTCCTTTGGCGAAAGCCACCCCGATGAGGATGAGTTTTTAGAGGTGGTCAAGCTGCCCCTGTCCCAGGCGGTGGATATGGCGGTGGACGGCAGATTGCAGGACAGCAAGACGGTGGCGGCGATACTGAGGGCTAGTCTTTGGATGAATAAAGAAGCGTCCGAGCCATGTCACAAAAGTCCCGTTATGTAGTCTGCCCCCTCACAGCCGCCCGGCCTGATGGAGCTGCTGCACATCCTCCAGCCGCAGCAGGGCGGCGGCCAGCACCAGCCCGGCGGCCGCCAGGTTGGACCGGGCCGAGCGGCAGGCGGCAGGGTCGCTGGCATCTGCCTCCCGCCAGGCCCGCTCCGCCAGGGTGAAAAACCACCCCACCCCGCCCACGGTGAGGGCGCTGGAGGTCAGGCGCAGGGGATAGACGCTGCCCGTCTGCGCCCCCTGCACACGGGCTTTCTCCACCCCCAGCGCCTGCAAGGCCAGCAGCAGCGCCAGCACCAGCCCCACCAGAAATGCGGCGGATTGGTCCAGCTGCGCCAGGGTTTGGCGCAGCTGGGACTGTTCCTGGGTTTCCATATCCCCACCTCCTTTGCCCCAGTGTATGAGGGGCTGGGGGCGGGGGTGCGGCATGAAAGACAAGCCCTCCTTCATACGCTATGCCAGAGCGGATGAGGGGAGGGCTTGTTTTGGGTTCTACGGTGAAGGGCACCATGCTGCTCACTGCCACGGGGCTGTTCTCCCAGGTGGTGGGGTTTTTGTACCGCATTGCCCTGTCCCGCATGATTGGGGCGGAGACGATGGGGCTGTATCAGCTGGTGATGCCGGTGTATTCGGTGTTGATGTCCCTGACGGCGGTGGGGTTTACCGTGGCGGTGTCCACCTGGTCAGCTCGCTTTCACGCACTGGGGGATGAGGGGGCGGTGCGGCTGGCGCTGCGGCGGGGGCTGGGGTGCTTTTTTCTGGTGGCGGTGCCGCTGGTGACGGTGGTTGCGGCGGCCTCCGACCCCATCTCCGTCTATCTGCTGGGGGACGCCCGCACCCGGCTTGGGGTGATGCTGCTGGCCCCCTGCGTCCTGCTCACCGGGGTGGAGAACCTGCACAAGCACTGCTTTTACGGCATTGGACAGATTAAGCCCCCCGCCGCCTCGGAGACGGTGGAGCAGCTGATTCGGGCGGGGGCGGTGCTGGGACTGCTGGCCTGCCTGCCCGCCGCCACGGCGGAGGAGCAGGTGGGGGTGATTGTGCTGGGCATGGTGTGCTGCGAGGTGTGCTCGGCCACGGTGCTGGTGGCGCTGTTCCGCCGGCACTGGCGGCGGACGGTTCCGGGGCCTGCCAGGGAGCGGGTATCCCCCCGGCGGATGTTCGCCGCCGCCATTCCCGTGGGGGCAACCTCTCTGCTGGGCACCTTGCTGGGGTCAGCCAATGCGGTGCTCATCCCCGCCAGACTGGTGGCGGGGGGAATGGAGGCGGGGGAGGCCATGGCCGCCTTTGGGGTCATCTGCGGCATGACCCTGCCCATGCTCGCCCTGCCCACGGGATTTGTGGGGGCGCTGTGCCTGGTGATGGTGCCCGATTTGGCCCGGCGCACCGCCCGGGGCGACCGGCGTGCGGCGGCGGGCTTTCTCCACCGGGTGCTCACCGCCACCTCCCTGCTGATGGCCCCCGCCATGACCTTGCTGGCGGTGGTGGGGCCAGTGGTGGGGCAGATGATGTTCCGCACCCAGGCGGTGGGGGAGTTTCTGACGCCGCTGGCGGCGGGCACCCTGCTGACCTGCTATCAGTCGGTGCTGTCCGGGGCGCTCAACGGGCTGGAGCTGCAGGGGCGGGCGGCACGCAACGCCATCCTCAGTGATGGGGTGCAGCTGGTATGCACCTGGGTGGGGGTGCGGGTGTGGGGGCTGTCCGGCTTTGTGGTGGGCTTTGTCCTCTCCGCCCTGGTGGGGATGGGGCTGAATCTGGCCTCAGTGCTGGAGGCCACCCAGCTCAGGCTGAGATTGTTTGACTGGTTTGGCCGGCCGCTGCTGGCGGCGCTCTTTATGGGGGTGTGGTGCCGGTTGTTCTTCCGTATCCTGCTGGACAGGGGGATGGCGGGGCCGCTGGCCTGCGGGCTGTGCGCCCTGATGGGGGTGGTGCTGTACGCCGCCGCACTGTTTGCCCAGGGATGGCCGGGGGACGCCTGGCGGACAAAAGGAAGGGGGAGGGACGGGAGATGAACATACTCATCAGCACCGGGGGAGGCGACCCGGCCAATTACTTGCAGGCGGTGGCCTGCGCCGGAGGACATGGGCAGGGGGTGTACCTGCCCCAGAGCGGCGCTGGCTATCAGGGGCTGATTCTGGCGGGGGGCGGGGACATAGACCCGGAGGTGTACGGACAGCCCAACGCAGGCTCCCGCAGCATTGACCGGGCCAGGGACCGGGCGGAATTGGCCCTTCTGGACGAGTTTCTGGGGAGCGGCAGGCCGGTGCTGGGCATCTGCCGGGGGCATCAGCTGGCAAATGTGTGGGCCGGGGGAGATCTGGTGCAGCATCTACCCCAGGGGCAGTGCCCCCTCCACCAGGCGGAGGCGGGGGATGTTCGCCATTCCATCCGCATGGCGGAGGGGAGCGTGCTGGGCCGTCTGTACGGCGCCTGCGGGGTGGTCAACAGCAACCACCATCAGGGGCTGGGCAGGCTGGGGGACGCACTGCGGGTGACGGCCTGGTCTTCCGACGGCGTGGCAGAGGGGCTGGAGCACCTGCACCTGCCCCTGTGGACGGTGCAGTTCCATCCCGAGCGGATGCAGGGGGAGTGGTGCATGGGAGATACGGTGGATGGCGGGCGGATTTTTGGGTGGTTTATAAGGAAGTGCGGAGCCGTCGCGAACAGCCCGGATGGACCGGAGCGAAGGGCAAAGCCCAGGACGGGCAAGGCCCGGCCGGGTTTGCCCTGAGACGGAGGGAAGCCGAGCGTCGTGAGCAGGCGAAGCGTGACAATGAAGAAGCGCCGAGCCGTCGTGAGCAGGCTGGATGGAGCGGAGTGAGGAATAAAACCCAGGGGGGCGGAGCCACCCGGTTTTGTTCCGAATCGGAGTGAAGCCAGCCGTTGCGAACAGGCGAGGCATGACAACGAGGAAGTGCGAAGCCCCCGCCGCCCCTCGGTTGGACCTCAGCGAGGAATCGCCATGAC
>CALXDR010000022.1 GCA_944387115.1 uncultured Oscillospiraceae bacterium | reverse complement strand
TGAAAAAACCAGCAAGGCCGCTGGCACCTCCTATGGGCTGCTCGCCTCAACCAGAGCGAGAAAAGTGGCGTCAATCCGCTCATTTTACAAGTATTTGGTGACAAAAGCAAAGGTTCTGGCCGAAAATCCCATTCAGGAGCTGGACTCCCCCAGGCAAAAGCAGACCCTCCCCCGATACTTGACACTGGAGGAGAGCGTTCAGCTACTGGACAGCATTGAAGGAGAGAACGCAGAACGGGACTTCTGCATTATCACCCTATTTCTCAACTGTGGCCTTCGTATCTCTGAGCTGGTGGGGCTCAATCTCACTGATGTGCAGGAAGACCGGCTGCGGGTGTTAGGCAAGGGCAATAAAGAGCGCATACTCTTTCTGAACGCCGCCTGTCAAGGGGCGCTGGAAGACTGGCTTGGGGTGCGTTCTCAATCGGGTGCAGCCGACCCCTATGCCCTGTTTATCACCCGAAAGCACAGCCGCATCACCTCTGCCGGGGTTCACTATATGCTCAAGCAGCGGTTTACCGCCGCCGGTCTGGACAGCTCCAAGTACTCCGCCCACAAGCTGCGCCACACCGCAGCCACGCTGATGCTCCAAAGCGGCGTCGATGTGCGCACTTTACAGGAGGTTTTGGGTCACGAGCACCTAAATACCACCCAAATTTACACCCATGTGGACAATGAAGCCCTGCGCACTGCCGCTCAGGCCAATCCTCTGGGCGGAGTGAAACGGAGAGGGCGTCCGAAAAAGTTACGAAATCCATGTGATTCGTCACAAAATCACACCGATTCTTGAACTTGTACCAGTTTATTGGTCTATGTGCACAACTTCTGGAAAATGTTTTTGTTTGAATCGCCGATAAAATATGGTACATTCTGCGTTGCTTTTTCGTTCATAGAATGTTAAAATCTAAACGTATGAGCAAATCATATACCTAACCTATGCTAAATGAAGGAGTTGGTCCACTATGCCACTGGTCAACACAAAAGAGATGTTCGCAAAGGCCTATGAGGGCGGTTACGCCATCGGCGCTTTCAACGTCAACAATATGGAAATCGTTCAGGGCATCACCGAGGCCGCCAAGGAGGTCAATGCTCCTCTGATTCTCCAGGTTTCCAAGGGTGCTCGCGCCTATGCCAACCACACCTACCTGACCAAGCTGGTTGAGGCTGCCATTGCCGAGACTGGTCTGCCCATCGCTCTGCACCTGGATCACGGCGACAGCTTCGAGCTGTGCAAGAGCTGCATCGACGGCGGCTTCACCTCCGTGATGATCGACGCTTCCTCCAAGCCCTTTGCCGAGAACATCGAAATCACCAAGAAGGTTGTGGAGTACGCCCATGACCACGGCGTAGTGGTTGAGGCTGAGCTGGGCACTCTGGCCGGCGTGGAGGATGAGGTCCAGGTTTCCGAGGAGGACTCCTCCTACACCCGTCCTGAGGAAGTGGAAGAGTTTGTGAGCAAGACCGGCTGCGACTCCCTGGCAATTGCCATCGGCACCAGCCACGGCGCTTATAAGTTCAAGCCCGGCACCAAGCCCCAGCTCCGCTTCGATATTCTGGAAGAGGTCTCTAAGCGTCTGCCCGGCTTCCCCATTGTTCTGCACGGCGCCTCCTCTGTGCCCCAGGAGTTTGTGAAGATGATCAACGAAAATGGCGGCAATATGCCCGGCGCCATCGGCGTTCCCGAGGAGCAGCTGCGTCAGGCCGCTTCCATGGCTGTTTGTAAGATCAACATCGACTCCGACCTGCGTCTGGCCATGACCGGTACCATCCGTCAGTTCTTCGCCCAGCACCCTGACAAGTTCGATCCCCGTGAGTACCTGAAGCCCGCCCGTGCCAACATCAAGGAGCTGGTGAAGCACAAGCTCATCAACGTCCTGGGCTGCGACGGCAAGGCCTGAGCATTTCGTAGGAATTAGAAATAAGGAGAGGAACAACCATGTCTGAACTGAAAGGCGCATGTGTCATCGGCCAGTCCGGTGGCCCCACCTCTGTCATCAACGCCAGCGCTTACGGTGTCATCCGCACCGCTCTGGACAACCCCAACATTACTGCCGTGTACGGCGCTGCCCATGGTATCAAGGGCGTGCTCAACGACCAGCTGTACGATATGTCCCAGGAGGACGCCAAGGAGCTGGAGCTGCTGCTCAACACCCCCTCCTCTGAGCTGGGCTCCTGCCGCTACAAGATTGCCGACCCCGATGTGGACGACACCGACTACCAGCGCATTCTGGAGATTTTCAAGAAGTACAACATCCGCTACTTCTTCTACAACGGCGGCAACGACTCTATGGACACCTGCTCCAAGGTCAGCCGCTTCATGAGCAAGTCCGGCTACGAGTGCCGTGTCATGGGCGTGCCCAAGACCATCGACAACGACCTGTTTGGCACCGACCACTGCCCCGGCTTTGCCTCTGCCGCCAAGTACATTGCCACTTCCTGCGCCGAGGTGTACAAGGATGCCCGTGTGTACGACACCGGCATGGTTACCATCATCGAGATTATGGGCCGTCATGCTGGCTGGCTGGCCGGTGCGGCCGCTCTGGCCGGTGTGGTGGGCTGCGCCCCCGACCTCATCTATCTGCCCGAGGTTGACTTCGACATGGATCGTTTCCTGGCTGATGTGACCCGCATCTACAAGGAGAACGGCAACTGCATCGTGGCTGTGTCTGAGGGTATCCACTATGCCGACGGCTCCTTCGTGTCCGAGGCCAAGACCTCCGCCACCGACGGCTTCGGCCACGCTCAGCTGGGCGGTCTGGCTGCCATGCTGGCCAACATCGTGAAGGAAAAGACTGGCGCTAAGGTGCGTGGCATCGAGCTGTCCCTGCTCCAGCGCTGCGGCGCTCACCTGGCTTCTCAGACCGACATTGAGGAGTCCTTCATGGCTGGTAAGGCTGCCGTTGAGGCTGCCGTTGCCGGCGAGACGGACAAGATGGTGGGCTTTGAGTGCAGCCGCGAAAACGGCGCATACAGCTGTAAGCCCAAGCTGTTCGAGCTCTCCTCCGTGGCAAACTTTGAAAAGAAGGTTCCTCTGGAGTGGATCAACAAGGAGGGCAACGGCGTGACCCAGGAGTTCGTGGATTATGCGCTGCCCCTGATTCAGGGCGAAAATACCCGTGCCCTGGAAAATGGTCTGCCCCGTTTTGCTCGTCTGAAGAAGGTTCTGGCGAAGTAAGTCTGTATCGAAAGGCTCCCGCAGTTTCCTGCGGGAGCCTTTTTCTGCGCTTCTATCCCACTGTCCCTGGGAAAGGAGCCAAATGACCACGCTTTTACAGCACGATATGCTGCAAACTTTGGTATGAAGCAGCTTGAGCGCCTTTATGGGAAAACCTTCATTTCTCTATGCGCACCAGCAAGAGGCGGTGCACCCGCTCCCCCCTGCCCTGATGCGCCCTTATATCTATCACGATAACAAAAGGCTCCTGCTTCAGAGATAAGCAGGAGCCTTTTTTTGCCGGATTGATGGATTTATCCCTGCCGGACACCAGTCAGGGCGTGCATGACAGCCAGACCACGCTGATCCAGGCCCTTCTTCATGGAGAGCGCCTCGGTAATATCGTAGTCCACAATCTCCTCGCCCTGTGCGGCGACTACACGACAGGTCTTGCCCGCTGCCAGCAGGCGCACCGCCTCGTTGCCCATGTAAGTCGCCATCATACGGTCACGAGCAGTGGGAGATCCGCCACGCTGCACATGGCCAAGGACTGTCACACGGGTGTCCAGTGCAAGCTCTTCCCGAATTTGCTGGGCCACACCGTAGCCTCCATTGGGCACACCCTCCGCCACAATGACCATGAAGTGGGTGCGGCCACCCAGACGCGCCTGACGGATGGGCTCGGCCACATCCCGGGCAAAATCCACGGGATGCTCAGGCACCAAAACCACCGTAGCGCCGCAGGAGATGCCTACGGAAACCGCCAGGTGACCGGCACGGTGTCCCATCACCTCCACCACAGAGCAGCGCTCGTGGGATTTCATGGTGTCACGCAGACGGTCGATACTCTCCAGCGCAGTATTGCAAGCCGTGTCATAGCCAATGGTATAGGTGGAGCAGGCGATGTCGTTGTCGATAGTCCCGGGAATCCCGATTACGGAGATGCCGTGGTTGGCCAGGGCCAGCAGTCCCTGGAAGGTGCCATCTCCGCCGATACCAACCAGCGCATCCAGCCCCATGAGCTTACAGGTGCCAATGGCCTTCTCCTGCCCAAACGGCTCCTTAAACTCCAAGCTGCGGGCGGAATAGAGCATGGTGCCGCCACGCCGGGAGATATCACTGACGCTTTCAAAATCCAACTTGACAATATCACCATTGATCAGGCCGTGATAGCCACGCCGAATGCCGATACAGTCAATCCCAAGGTGCAACGAAGTGCGTACCACCGAACGAATGGCGGCATTCATCCCTGGGGCGTCTCCCCCGCTGGTAAAGACACCGATACGGCGCACTGCTGATTCCATGATAACTCCTCCAAATTTAAATTACTCTGGGACTGCCACAGCGTTTGACGGCTTGCATCCACAATTCTCTATGGTATAAATGAACCTTACACCTTCAGCTCTGCATTCTCGCCGCTCAGCGCCTGCTGATTTGCCGCAAGGACGGGCGCAATGCACTCTGCCAGGAAGTCCTCCACCTGCTGGGGGCAACGGCCGATGTACTTGGCCGGCTCCATATGGGCGGTGATCTCCTCCCGTGTCATCCCGAACATGGGGTCTTCCGCAATCAGGTCAATCAGGTTGTTGGACAGCCCCAGCTCCTTGACATTGCGGCCTGCCTCCAGAGCGTGCAGACGAATCTGCTCGTGGAGCTCCTGACGGTTCCCACCCCGCTTGACGGCGTCCATCATGATATTCTCGCTGGCCATGAAGGGCAGTTCCTCCAGAATGTGCTTCTCAATCACCTTCTCGTGGACCACCAGGCCGGCAGACACATTTTCGTAGATATTCAAAATGGCGTCCACCGCCAAAAAGGCCTCAGGGACAGAGATGCGCTTGTTTGCCGAGTCGTCCAGCGTACGCTCGAACCACTGGGTGGCAGCGGTAAATGCAGGGTTGACCACATCTGCCATGACATAGCGGGCCAGGGCGCAAATACGCTCGCAGCGCATGGGATTGCGCTTGTAGGGCATGGCAGAAGAGCCAATCTGCTTGCTTTCAAAGGGCTCTTCCACCTCTTTCAAGTGGCACAGAAGGCGAATATCCGTGGCAAACTTGCTGGCAGACTGCGCAATGCCGGACAGCGTAGACAGCACGGCGCTGTCCACCTTGCGGGAGTAGGTCTGACCGGACACCGGCACGGAGTCGGCAAAGCCCATTTCTTTGGCAATCCGCCGGTCCAGTTCTTTGCATTTCTCGTGGTCGCCCTCAAACAGCTCCAGGAAGGAGGCCTGCGTACCTGTGGTGCCTTTGCAGCCCAATAGCTTGAGGTTGGCAATGCGATACTCCACCTCTTCCAAATCCATCAGCAGCTCGTTCATCCACAGGGTAGCCCGCTTGCCCACCGTCACCAGCTGGGCAGCCTGGAAGTGAGTAAAGCCCAAGGTGGGAAGGGCCTTGTACTTGCGGGCAAAGTCAGACAAGTTGCGCAGTACCCGCACCAGCTTTTTCTGCACCAGCTCCAGGCCCTCACGCATGATAATCACATCGGTATTGTCGCCCACATAGCAGCTGGTCGCCCCCAGGTGAATGATGGGCATTGCCTTGGGGCACAAAGCGCCGAAGGTGTGGATGTGGGCCATGACATCATGGCGCAGCTCACGCTCTTTCTGGGCCGCCAGTTCATAGTCAATATCCGTCAGATGGGCCTCCATCTCATCAATCTGCTCCTGCGTGACAGGCAGCCCCAGCTCCATTTCAGCCCGGGCCAGTGCAACCCAGAGCTTACGCCAGGTGGAGAATTTCTTATCCGGGGAAAAGATATATTGCATTTCATCGCTGGCATAGCGAGAAGAGAGAGGACTTTCATAAATGGACTTGTTCACAGTGACGGCCTCCTTCATCAATCATCGGAACCATTATATCATGACCTTCCCTTTCCGACAAGAGATTCTAGCAATAATCTTTGCAGGCAAACAAAGGCGGTATGGAGGATTCCATACCGCCTTTGTCACACATTGTTCTGATTGAATCAGGCCTCGTTGCGCATCCTTGCAAAGCACTCGCTGCAATACACGGGACGGCCAACCTTGGGCTCGAAGGGAATCTTTGCCTCGCAGCCGCAGGAAGCACAGGTGGCGGAGAAGAACTCACGGACGCCACGGGTGGTAGCCTTCCGGGCATCACGGCAGCTCTTGCAGCGCTGAGGCTCGTTCTGGAAGCCGCGCTCGGCATAGAACTCCTGCTCACCGGCGGTAAACACAAACTCCTGCCCACACTCTTTGCACACTAAAGTCTTGTCTTCGTACATGGAAATACCCTCTCTTCGACGCCCAACCGAAAAAACCATATGCTGGGACTGTAATATTTGCGACAGCTTTCGCTGAAACCGCTGTGGTTACTGACCGACCTTCTTCCGAATGCGCTGCACTGCATTGTCCACAGACTTGGAAGGTCTGCCCACCTGCTGCGCGATATCCTGGTAAGAATACCCCTGCAGATAGAGTGTTAAAATGCGCTGCTCCAGAGGAGACAATGCCCGGTTCAAACGGGCCAAACGCTCCTCCTCTTCTTCCTTCGAGATGAACAATTCTTCGGGACTGTGCGAGCTTCCCAGCATCGGCGCCTCAAACGGAACGCTGTTGTTTAGCGGCGCATGCTTTCCCCGGGCAGCGGCAGTAATGGCAGAGCGAATCCGATTTTTGATGCAGACCTCCGCAAAGGTGCGGAATGTGACATCCCGCTGCCCATCAAATTCCCGGATGGCCTTGAGCAGGCCGAACATGGCCTCCTGTATCAAATCCTCACTGTCCCCGCCTGCCAAAAAATACGGGCGGGCGCACGCACGGGTCAAGCGTTGGTACCGGAGTACCAGTTGTTCTTCAGCCTCTCGATCCCCCTGTGCAGCCAACTGGCACAGCTGCTCATCGCTGAAGTCAGGCTTCCATTGTTTTGTTAAATGCATACAACAACCTTGTTTATTAGTAACACATTTTCGACTGAATGTCAATGAGTTTTTTGACAATTGGCAAAAAGTCAGTTGGCCCGAATGAGATTAACCAGTTTTTGGGCGGTTTCCTGTGCTGTGTGGTCATCCTTTGCCTCAACCATTACGCGAATCAGCGCCTCAGTGCCGGAGGCCCGCACCAACACCCGTCCGCTGTCTCCCAGCAGCTGCTCCTGCTCTTTGACGGCGGCGGCCAGCCAGTCGGCACCCATAATCCGCTCTTTCTCTGCGTTTCCGTCCACAGGAATATTGATGAGCACCTGAGGATAGCGTAGGCAGGCGCCAAACAGCTCAGAGGCCTTTCCCTTGCTGCGGCAAAGCAGGTCCAACAGCTGGAGTGCAGTCAATTCCCCGTCGCCCGTGGTGGAGTGCTCTAGGAAAATCATGTGGCCAGACTGTTCCCCGCCCAGCACATATCCTTTTTCCTGCATACGCTCGAGCACGTTGCGGTCGCCCACATTGGTACACTCCAGGTTCAGTCCGTGCTCCTTGGCAAAGGCGTGCAGGCCAATGTTGCTCATCACAGTGGCAACCACAGTATTCCCGTGGAGCAGGCCCTTCTCCTTCAAATCCATACCGCAGGCAGCCATAATCTGATCTCCGTCAATCAGGTTGCCGCACTCGTCCACCGCCAGGCAGCGGTCTGCATCCCCGTCAAAGGCAATCCCCATGTCATACCCCCCTGCCTTCACCATGGCAGCCAGAGCGTCTGTGTGGGTGGAGCCGCAATTGGCGTTGATGTTCACGCCATCGGGATCTGCATTGATGACATCGGCCTGGAGGTGCTCGAAGCGGTCAAAGAGCCGGGCCGCAGTGGCAGAGGCGGCGCCATTGGCGCAATCCACCAGAATCCGAAGCCCTTCCAGCTGGGTGCTCACGGTGGAGGCCAGATGGTCAATGTAGTCTTCCGAAGCCTTGGGCGCAAGATAGCTGACCTTACCCAGCTCAGCCCCCACCCGGCAGGGCACAGACTCCCAGCCGGAGAGCACAACCTGCTCAATCTGCTCCTCCAGCTCGTCAGAGAGCTTGAAGCCCTTCCCGTTGAAAATCTTAATCCCGTTGTGCTCAAAGGGATTGTGAGAGGCAGAAATCACAATTCCGGCATCTGCACCCATATCCACCGTCACCCATGCCACACCAGGCGTGGGCAGTGTCCCCAAATCCAGCACGTCAGCGCCCGCCGTACACAGACCGGCGATGAGCGCACCCTTCAGCAGGTCCCCGGAGATACGGGTATCCTTACCAATGGCAATGCGGGGTTTTGCTCCGCCCGCCTTCTCCTTCGCCAAGACCACCGCCGTGGCCAGACCCACCCGATAGGCCAAGGTGGCATCCAGTCCCTGATTGACAACACCGCGAATCCCATCCGTTCCAAACAGCTTTCCCATATTGGGTTCCTCCGTTTCCTGGGGTAAAGACCCTTGTATTATTACAGTTTTTCCTTCCTCACAAGAAGGACAGCTGCTCCAGCTCGTGCTCCTCCAGCCCGCCCGGAACAGACAGCCCCAAATGCTGATAGGCCCGCATTGTCACACAGCGTCCCCGGGGCGTGCGCGTCAAAAATCCCAGCTGCATGAGATAGGGCTCATAGACATCCTCCAGCGTGACAGATTCCTCATTGATGGTGGCTGCCAGCGTGTCCAAGCCCACCGGTCCGCCGCCATAATTCTCAATGATGCTGTGCAGCATCCTGCGGTCAATCTGGTCCAAGCCAAGACCGTCAATTTCCAGTGCTTGCAGCGCCCGGTCTGCCACATCCCGTGTGATGACGCCGCCCGCAGTTACCTGGGCAAAATCTCGTACCCGGCGCAGCATCCGGTTGGCAATGCGGGGCGTCCCCCGGCTTCGCCGGGCAATCTCCAGCGCACCGTCCGGTTCAATGGGGACATCCAAAATACCAGCCGAGCGGGTGACAATCTGGGACAGCTCCTCCGGTGTGTACAGCTCCAGGCGCAGGGTCACGCCAAAACGGTCCCGCAGGGGCGCAGACAGCTGTCCGGCCCGTGTAGTGGCGCCAATCAAGGTGAATTTGGGCAAGTCCAGACGAATGGAGTTGGCGGACGGCCCCTTCCCAATGATAATATCAATGGCGTAATCCTCCATGGCAGGATACAGGATTTCCTCCACCGAGCGATTGAGCCGGTGAATCTCGTCCACAAACAGGATGTCGTTCTCCTGAAGATTGGTGAGCAGCGCCGCCAAATCCCCCGGCTTCTCAATGGCAGGCCCAGAGGTGATGCGGATGTTGACCCCCATCTCATTGGCAATGATACCAGACAGCGTGGTTTTTCCAAGCCCCGGTGGGCCGTGGAGCAACACATGGTCCAGCGGCTCATTTCTCATCTTGGCCGCCTCAATAAACACCGACAGGTTTCCTTTGGCCTTCTCCTGCCCGATGTACTCGGCGAGGAATTTGGGGCGCAGTGACCCCTCCCCCTCATCCCCCGGCGTGAGCGCAGTGCTCACCAGGGTATCTGCGGGCTGGGTGTCTATGTCGTGGTTGGAAAATTCAATGCTCATGTTTTCACTTCCTCACAGGGGTGTGGGTGCTGGAAGTCACCGTCAGCCCTTCATCATGTTCTTCAGGGCCTGCTTGATAATCTCCTCCATGGACAGGTGCTCCAAATCAATGCCACGCAGCGCCGCAGAAATTTCACTCTGTCCATATCCCAGCACAGCCAGCGCCGCAGAGGCCTCGCTGGTCTTGTTCTCCGGTATCAGTGTCACGCCGCCAGCAAAGCTCTCGCCGCCGATGGCGGAAATCTGACCTTTGGCCAGCTTGTCCTTCAGCTCCAGAATGATGCGCTGGGCAATTTTCTTCCCGATTCCCGGCGCAGCGGTAAGCGCCTTTTCATTTCCCGATACAATGGCCAAAGCCAGCCCCTCCGGGGTGTTGGCGGAGAGAATGCCCAGCGCTGCCTTCGGGCCCACACCGGAAATCCCCAAAAGCATCTGGAAGCAGTTCAGCTCCCCCTCTGTATAAAATCCATACAACTCAAATACCTCCTCCCGCACATGGAGGTGGGTATATAATTTCGCAGGTTTGCCAATGGTGAGTGCAGATAGGGTATGCTGGGTCGTCCGACAGGCATATCCTACCCCGCCACAGTCAATCACAGCTAAATAGGGTGCAACGTGGGCCACAGCCCCCTGGACATAGTAAAACATGGTATCCTCCTTGGACTCAGACGGTTTTCCGCCGGTCAATCCTGTCCACTGCCATCAGTCTAGAGGTAGCGGAGCGGGCATGGCACAACGCAATGGCCACCGCATCGGCGGCATCATCCGGCTTTGGAACACTGCCTAAGCCCAAGATGCGCTTGGTCATATCCATTACCTGGCGTTTTTCCGCCTTGCCGTAGCCTGCCACTGCCTGCTTCACCTGGGAGGGGGTATACTCAAAAATCGGAATGCCCATTTTTTCCGCCGTCATCAGCAGTACGCCCCTGGCCTGGGCTACCCCGATTCCGGTGGTGACATTCTGATTGAAAAACAACTCCTCGATGGCCATGACATCCGGGTGAAATTGGGTGACCAGTGCCTCCAGGTCATTTGCAATCTGCCACAGCCGTGTGGATAGACGCAGTCCTGCGGCAGTGTTGATGGCCCCGCACCCCACAAGGCGCTGGCGTGGGCCTACACACTCCACCAGACCAAAGCCCACAATGGCATACCCGGGGTCAATTCCTAAAACCAGCAAGCCGACTCCTCCTGCCCTTCGATGCTCTGCTACTAAACAGAACAAGTGTACCACAAAACCGCTCCAATAGCAAGACAAGCCATTGGTCGAAAAAATGTCCTGCCCGGAACAGGCAGGACGCCCCCTCCTTTATGCACGAGGGTGAGCTTTCATGTAGACTTCTTTCGTTTTCTGATTGAGGACTCGGACGTATAGCTGTGTGGAGGAGATATCCGCATGGCCCATCATCTCCTGGATGACCTTGATGTCTGCCCCGTTCTCCAGCAGGTGAACGGCAAAGGAGTGGCGCAGGGTATGGGGGGTAATCTCCCGCTCTATCCCGGCTTTTTCCTGATAGTGCTTCACGATTTTCCAGAACCCCTGCCGTGTCATACGCTCTCCATTGAGATTGACAAACAGCGCTGCACTCCCCGCCTCCGAAAGCAGGCTCGGGCGCACCGCGCTCAGATAGTGTTCCAGCGCCTGCACCGCCGTTGGATAGAGGGGAATCATCCGTTCTTTTTGCCGCCCGGCACACCGCAGGAACCCCGCAGATAGATTTACATCCTTGACATCCAGCGCAATCAGCTCGGATACCCGAATGCCGGTGGCGTATAAAACCTCCAGCATCGCTTTATCCCGGCCTCCCTTTTCGTCAGCCGGATTGGGCTGAGAGAGAAAAAGATCTACCTCCTGGCAGGTGAGGATGTCTGGAATTTTTCTTGCGATTCTGACAACATGGACCTCTCTGGCCGGGTTTTCGCTGACACGCCGGGTGCCCACCATATAGGTGTAGAAGGACTTCAACGCCGCCACAGAGCGCACAATGGTGGCTCCAGACTTCCCCTGCTTCTCTAAATGGGTGACATACAGCCACAAATCCGCTTCGCTGGCCTGCTCCAGTGTACACTGCACCTCATCCAGCCAGCAGAGGAACTGCCGCACATCCCGCTTATATGAGGCACAGGTGTTCTCAGCTGCACATCTGCTCTCCTTCAACCACGCCTCATATCCAGTCAACTCATCCATAGATACACCTCAATCTCTCTAGTTACCCCTACAGCAATCGCTGGCTCACAGCCCGGAGCAGCCCCGGCATCACAGTATATTGCAGGGCGATACCCAACAAAAGCAACCCCACCGACGGTAAGAGTGCAAACGAAACCCCAAGCCCGTTCCGCTCTTTCTCAAATGGCTTGCCAAGGCTTGTCCGCTCTACGGCAGAGGAAAAGCTCTCCACCCCAATCATCAGCAGCGCCGGGAATATCAACAGGGTCTGCACCCCGAAGGTGACCACACACAGCCAGATCCCTGCCCTTTGAAAGGCCATCAGCATGGCTGCAATGGCGCAGCTAAGAAAGAAACCGTGCACCGCCAGCACCAGGGGCACGGTAATCAAGCCTATGGGAAATAGTCCGCCTGCCATGAGGGGAATGACCCAGCGCACCACAGCCCAAACTACAGAGCCCAGAGAAACCACCACGTCTTCCGAACCTGCAACAGATGCCAGATAGTCTCCCAGATATGTGCACAATCCCTCCGAGGGACCCAGAAGCTTGATGCACCCAATGCCCAGCAGCACCCCAGACAGATGAGCCACCGCCAAGAGCGGAAGGGGAAACCAGTGTCTGGCTATCCCGTCAGCGCCGGATGACTTCATTTTTCGCATCCCCATCAACATCACCTCAGGAGAGTGTATGCACCAGGCCGTGCAGTATGCCCGCTGATTCCGCCTGAGCATACACGTGGATGGGCGGGGACCGGAAGGGCTGTTTTCGCAGTCACCCAGGGGCCAATCCATACCGACGCTAGGCCATTATCCGGCATAAAGGCAGGAAAATATACGGCTATCCCCCGTATAGCCGTATATTTCCCCTCTGGATTTTATTATGCGCAGGCTTGTATCAGCCCTCCGCCATGCCGGCCCGGCGGGCCTTCATTGCAATGGCGCATTCCAAGCGCTTGCGCTGCATCTCGCACCCAAACTCATTGGGCTGCTGGATGTCCCCATTCACCATCAGGTTCGAGGCGGAGCAGCCGCCGCTGCAATAGAATCTGGCCCAGCATTCCTTACAGGCAGGACGGGTATAGATGTTCATCCCGGCAAACTGGCGGGACAAATCCATACGGAAGGAGTTATCGTGGACGCTGCCCAGACGATAGTCCTCATTGCCCACAAACTGATGACAGGGATAGATATCGCCCTCCGGCGTAATGGCCACATACTCACAGCCTGCGCCGCAGCCCCGCATCCGCTTAATCACACAGGGGCCCTGGGTCAGGTCCACATTGAAGTGGAAGAAGTTGATGTCCTCCCGCTGGAGCAGCTGCTCAGCCAGGCGCTCATACTCCTCCAAAATGCCAGGAAGATCCTCTGCCCGGAAGGCGTAGTCCCGATCCTCCTCCCCCACCACAGGCTCCACCGATACATTGCGGAACCCCTGGTCGGCAATGTGCAGCACATCTGCGGCAAAATCCGGGTTGTGACGGGTGAAGGTACCGCGCAGGTAGTAGTCCTTGGTCCCTCTCCCTGCCACGAGCTTTTGGAACTTGGGGAGAATCACATCGTAGCTTCCATCCTGGGAAACGGTCTTGCGCATATGATCGTTTACCTCTGGACGGCCGTCCAGAGAGAGCACGGCGTTGGACATCTCCCGGTTGATATACTCGATATTTTCATCGTTGAGCAGCACGCCGTTGGTGGTAATGGTGAAGCGGAAGTTCTTCCCCTTCTCCTGCTCAATGGAGCGGGCATAGTCCACAGTGGCCTTCACGGTGTCCATGGCCATCAGAGGTTCGCCGCCGAAAAAGTCCACCTCAATGTTACGCCGCTTGCCGGAGCGCTCCACCACGAAGTCAATGGCCTTCTTTGCCGTTTCCACATCCATGGTCATGCGGTGACCGGTTCCAAAGTCCCCGGTAGAGGCAAAGCAGTACTTGCACCGCAGGTTGCAATCGTGGGAGACGTGCAGGCAAAGGGCCTTTACAGGGGCATCCTGCTGCATCAGGACGGCAGCGGCGGGGTCAATGTAATTATCATCGGTGAACAGCAGCCCATTGTTCTGAAGCTCCAGAAGCTCCGCCCAGGCTCCGTCAATCTCCTCCCGGCTCAGTTCCGGCAGCTGAGCGTACAACTGCTCAGGACAGTGCTCCTCCAGGGGCTGATTCTGAAGGCGAAGCACCTGATACGCGGTCTTGTCAAGCACGTGCACAGCACCGCTGTTCACATCCACCGCCACATATACGCCCAGGCATTCAAAAGTATGCACCATAGTTATAATAATCTCCTTCTGTGCGTCGAAAAAAGGGCGGGGACTGGCCCGCCCTTTTCCGCAGTTCTCATGTTCAGATGTGCAATTACTGGTTGTTCTCGCACTTCTGGTTTGCCACCGTGCAGGAGGTCTTGCAGGCGGACTGGCAGGAAGTCTGACACTCGCCGCAGCCGCCGTGAGCAGCGCTCTGCTTCAGGGTGGCCCCGTTCAGGGTCTTGATGTGAGTCATACGATCCCCTCCGTTCTATCATGTGGTCTCAGGCATTGCCAACAGGCATAGTATGAGCCTCTCGTCAGAATACCGCATTTACTATACCACACAACGCTCGGTTTTGCAACACTTCCCTTTCACCCTCTGCCAGAGACTTCTGTCAAAGTGCGGCCAGGGCGCATACACTGGGGTAACCGCCCCACCAGGGCGGCAAATGAAAAGGAGGAATTCCAGTGGATCTGGATTTTATCGCAGAGTTCCATCCGTGCTCTGATGAAACGGGCTCGCTGCCCCCCTGTGCGCCATTGGCAGTGCCCTTTGTCCCAATGCAGCAGAACAATCCCAAGATGTACCCGCCCCACCAGGCGCTGTGCAACGGCACGCTCTTCCCCGGGCTCAATCTCCCCTTCCGCATGAAAAAGGAGCCAAGAACCATGGCAGAAGGTGCGGCGTGTGAGCTGCAAGCCCTTCTGTTTGTTCTGACTGAGCTGGGCCTGTATCTGGACACTCACCAGCAGGACCGTGAGGCCTTCCAGCTCTTCCAGCGCTATGCCAAGCTGGCTGAGGAGGGTAAACGGCGCTATGAAGCGGCTTACGGCCCCCTCACCCAAGCCAGCGCCGCAAACTTTCAGGAGTATATCTGGCTGAGCGATCCATGGCCCTGGGAATATTGCCAGGAAGGAGGGCGGAAATAAATGTTTATCTATGAGAAGAAGCTGCAATACCCTGTGAAAATCAAAAACTGCAATCCCAAGCTGGCCGCCGTCATCATCTCCCAATATGGCGGACCGGATGGGGAGCTGGGCGCCTCGCTGCGCTACCTGAGCCAGCGCTACGCCATGCCCTTCCCCGAGCTCAAGGGCCTTCTGACCGACATCGGTACAGGGGCGTTGGTTTGACGCACCTTCCTCTCTATGACAGCCCCCAGAAAAAAGTACAGCCGCCCAGCTGTAGCAGAAGCCGGGCGGCTGTAGATCACTGCTGATTGTGTGCCGAGAGACGGAATACCGTCTTATGACGCCAGACCTCTCCCGCTCGCAAAATGGGCTGCTGGAAGTCGGGGCAGTTGGGACTGTTGGGGAAAAACTGTGTTTCCAGGCAGAATCCGTCCCTATTTTTATACGCTGCCCCCTCCTTGCCCAGGGGACACCCCGCCAAAAAGTTTCCCGCATAGAACTGAATGCCAGGCAGGGTGGTGTCCACCTCCAGCACAATCCCCGTTTCAGGGCTGTATGCACGGGCGGCAGGGCGCAGCTGACCCATTGTGCCGCGGATGACCCAGTTATGGTCATACCCACCGGCGTTTTGCAGCTGCACAAAGGGGGCGTCAATCTGGGCGCCAATGGGCTGCATCTCCCGAAGATCCATGGGGGTATGCTCCACAGAGGCCACCTCTCCCCAGGGGATGGACCCGGCATCCGACGGCGTATAGGCATCTGCAAAAATCTGAATCTGCTGTGCCTCCACACTGCCGGAGGCATGCCCGGACAGATTGAAGTAGGCGTGATTGGTGAGATTGCAGATGGTATCCTGATTGCTCACCGCATCATACTCCAGGGACAGCGCCCCTCCCTCCAGATGATACACCACTCTGACGGCAAGGGTACCGGGATAGCCCTCGTCCCCATCGGGACTGACCAGGGACAGCGCAACCCAGTCTTCCCCGCCATCCTCAATGGTCCAAAGCTGTTTGTCAAAGCCGCTTAATCCGCCGTGCAGATGATTGTCGCCATCGTTGCAGGCCAGGGTGTATTCCTCGCCGTGCAGGGCAAAGCGCCCTCGCCCAATGCGGTTTGCAAACCGACCCACCACAGCGCCCAGATATTTCTCCTGGACACGGTAGTCCTCCAGATTGTCAAACCCCAGCACAACATCGTACAGCTTGCCATCTGCACCGGGCACCTTCAGGGACCGGATGGCAGCACCGTATGTGAGAATCTCGCACACAGCATCCCCGGAACGCAGTGTAACCATCCACACCGGGTCGCCATTTGGCATCGTACCAAACTGTTTCTTTGCATCCTGATTCATCTGTACATCCTCCGCCCTATCTTCAAAATATGAGAACCGTCCATGCAGTTCTTTTCCCAACCATTGTAATCCCTCAAGGAGATTCTGGCAAGCCCCTTTCGCAAAGTTCTACCCATAGTTCTATCCATGGTGTACCTGCCCGTGCGCCCGCTTTTCCCCGGCCCGAAACCGCCACAATTGCGGGCAATGCTCCAGCTGTACCGTCAAGGTGCGGTCTGGATATACCGTCAATGCGTGTACAAGCAGTCCCAGCGCCCCGTCCGCATCCAACGCCCCTGCACAAAGCCGGTGAATATAGCCCTTTGCCTGCCCCAGCACAGCCAGCGCCTCCCCGGTGCAATGGGGGCATTGGGACAACTGCTCCTTGAGCGTGCCTATGCGCCCTTCGTAGCGGGCCTTCCCCGCCAAAAACTCCGTCTGCGTCACAACACCGCCCAGATAGGCGTCCAGCAGCGCCAGCCGCTTTCCCTCCAATTCCTCCAGTTCCGCCAGGCGCTGCCTGCGGGCAAGGCGGTCTGCCCCGTCTTTCTGCTGGAATGCACCTTCAACCGCATGGGCCACCCTCTGATACAGCGCTTCCGCATCCAGCACAACCGTACTCAAACACTGGGCAATCAGATGCAGGCACACATCCTCCCGCAATTGAAACCCAACCCCGCATTCCCCCTCTGCCCCACGTCCCCTGGCTGCGGTGGCGCAGCGCCACACACGATAGCTGCTCCCATCCTTGCGGTAGCGTCTGCGCACCACAAAGGGCTTGCCGCAGCTGCCGCACCGAATTTTTCCCGACAGCGTGTACTTGTTCCCGTGTCCTCCTCCGTCCAGCCTTCTGCGGGGCGATTTGCGCGCCAGCTCCCGCTGTGCCGCCTGCCAGACAGCGGGCGTCACAATGGGCGTGTGGTGCTCCCGGCAGATCACCAGCGGTTCCTCTCCCCGGTTCTGCTGCTTGTGGTGGGTGAGAAAGTCCGGGGTGATGGTCTTCTTCTGGACCAAATCTCCGCAGTATTTCTCGTTGCGCAGAATTTTCAAAACCACAGAGCTCTGCCAATGCCGATTGCCCGTCTGAGTGCGGTACCCCTCCTGCTCCAGCTCCCGTGCAATCACAGCCGCCCCCTTCCGCTCCACTGCGCACTTGTGGAAAATAAGCCGGACCAACCTCGCCCCTTCGGGATTCACCTGCATGGCCCCTCCCGCCACATCGTACCCCAGCAGCGAGCGTCCAAAGACCACCCCCTGTTCCATACGCCGTGTCTGCCCCCATTTCACCCGGGAGCTGGTGGAGCGGCTCTCCTCCTGGGCCATGGTGGCCTTGATTGCCAAAATCAGCTCAGAATCCTCCCGGAGTGTGTTGAGATTGTCGTTGACGAAGAGCACACCCACTCCCCATCCCTTCAGCTTTCTGGTGTAGTAGATGCTGTCCAAGGTATTGCGGGCAAAGCGGGAAATCTCCTTGGTGAGGATGAGGGAAAAGCATCCTTCCCTGGCGTCCTCCATCATGGCCTGAAACGCCTTGCGCTTTTTTGTGCTGGTGCCTGTGATGCCCTCGTCGGCATAGATACGGTGGAGCCTCCACCCATCCTGCCGGGCAATGTAATCTTGAAAATAGCGCTGCTGGCTTTCAAAGGAATGGACTTGATCCTCCTTGTCGGTGGACACCCGGCAGTATACCGCTACCCGCATATCAGCTGCTCCAGCGCCATGGAGTACGCCTCCTCTGTCAAAGCTCCCTGCTGATACATCGCCAACAGCACGGCCTGCGCAACCACCTGCAAGGTCTGAGGGGGCAGGGCCACATCCCCAGGCGGATGCTCCATCGTCCACGTCATACGCATCACCTCCACCCAAACTATATGCACCCCAGGGAGAGAATTGCGCTCAATCTGCCCCCGAAGTAGGTACTGAGGAGCTGGGCCACCTGGAGATGATTGGCGCCATCATCCACCAGCTGACCCGAAACCTCAACGAGGAGCAGATTAAAACCGCAGGGTTTGACACCTATTTCGTGGATCACACCACGGGTGTCTACCCCACTGCCGCCTCCGGCTGGCCCTACAACGCCGCCTCCATGGCGGTGAAGGGGGATGTCATCTGTGACTTGACCGAGGACTTGGCCGCCGAGCAGAAGGCACGGGTCACCTACGACAACATCCTGCGTCTGTCCGACGACCCGGATGTCAACGACGTCATCCGCTTCCTGCGTGAGCGGGAAATTGTCCACTTCCAGCGCTTTGGCGAGGCCATCGAGCTTGCCAGGGAGCGCATGAACCAGAAGAATGTGTACTACCTGAACCCCGCCTTCGACCGCTGACCCCCAGAGAAAACAGACGCAGGCCGCCCCACGCCAGCTGGCGTGGGGCGGCCTGCCCTTGTAGGAGACAAATTCAGTTGAGCGCCCAGACGCCCAGGTTCAGGTAAATTGCAAAGCTCACCCATATCAGATAGGGTATTTGCAAGACCGCTGCCAGGCGGTCCACCATCCAGAAGGTGTATATCATGCATACAATGAGCAGCCAAAGGACGGTAATCCAGAACAGGGCAAAGCCATAGTTTTGCATCTGAAAAAAGATGGCTACCCAGAGGAGGTTTACAACCAGCTGAGCGGCATAGACAAGCAGGGCCTGGGCGCGCATGGAGGAGGGCTGGGTGAGCAGCACCCGGGCAGCGCCGATTCCCATCAGGGCGTACAACACCGCCCACACCACAGGGAACACCCATGCAGGGGGCGTGAGGGGCGGTTTCACCACCCCCAGCTGATACGCTTGAATCCCCGCTCGGTTGAGCCATCCCACAAGCCACCCCGCCGCCTCGGTCAGCAGTATACCACCTAGGTATGCCTTCCATCTCGTTGTTTTCACCGTGCATCACCCATAGCCATGGTATGCAAAACACCGGCGATTATGTATCCCGTGCCTCAGCTGATGCGCCAGGCAGCGTGGCTGCCATGGTCGTCCCGGCGCACCACCAGCTGGTCCTCAATTTCCTGCTTAAGCTCATTGACATGGGAGATGATGCCGATCAGCTTATCACCCCCAGACATCTCCTGAAGCACCCGCACCGCCTGACTGCGTGCATGGTCGTCCAGCGAGCCAAAGCCCTCATCAATGAACATCATATCCAGCTGGATGGACGCCGCCCCTTGCTGAATTTGGTCGGCCATGCCCAGCGCCAGGGAGAGCGCCGCCATAAAGGATTCTCCGCCGGACAGGGTGCGGATTTCCCGGTCCTTCCCCGTAATTGCAGAGTGCACCATCAGGTCCAGCCCCCGATTTTTCCCCTGTCCGGCCTGCTCCAGCTCCACCATGCGCAGGGAGAACTGTCCTGCGGACATGGTGTGAAATCTGCGGTTGGCAGCCTGTAAAATCTGCGCCAGGTAATAGCGCTGGACAAAGGTCTCCAAATCCATCCGGCTGCCCGGGAGATTGCCGGAGAGCGCACGATAGAGCCGGTTGAACCGGCTGTGCTCCTCTACCACCTGCCGCCGCTCCTCCAGCCTGGGCCACAGCGCTTGATATACCCGCCGGTTGGTGCGGCACTGCTCCCGCAGCGCCTCCAGCTCCGCCTGCGCCTGGGACCACGCCGCCTCCGCCTCCTGGGCCTGCTGATACAAGCCATCCAGCTCCGGCTCCGGCTGACCGCCAATGGTGCGCACCGCAGATTCCAGCAGCTGGCTGGCAACCTCCTTCTGTCTATGGTGCTCGTCCACCGCTTGGCGCATTGCCTGCAAATCTTCCTCAGAATAGGTGTCCAACAGGGCCTTCCACCTGCTTTCGGTCAGGGAGAACGACTCCATGGTGGTGACATATTCCCCATAGCGCACCGCACACATCTGTTGCTGCTGGGGTATCCGGGCGGTGTACTCCTGGAAAAGTGCCCTGGTATGGGCAAGCTTCTCCTTGGCCGCCACCGCCTGCTGCTCCGCCTGGCGGTATGCCGCCTCCGCCTGCCTCTGCGCCCCTTGCGCACTCTCCCTGGCAGCTTTGGCCATCTGGGGGGTGTCAAAGCCCTGGATTTGTCCATGTAAGGCGGTCAGGCGGGCACGATCCCCTTCCAAAATCCCCGTCAGGTGGAGGGTTTGACGGCTCAGCTGCTCCTCCTGGCTGCGCAGTGTCCGCTCCTGTTCAGGCAGTGCGCCCAGCGCCTGGCGCAGGGCGGTGAGCTGCTGGACACTCTGCTGGCACCCCTGGAGCGACCGCTCCACTTCCCTGCGCCAAGCCCGCAGCCACTCCACTGCTTCTTCCAGACTGGCAGGCGCCCTCTGCCCCTCATCCACCACACTGCCTATCTGCGCCAGCAGCTGCGCCTGGTGCTCTGCGGCCTGCGCCTGCTTTTCTTCAAAGAGAGATTGGCTGGCTTGGGCCTTTGCCGCCGCCCGCTCCTGATTTTGCCGCAGCGCCTCCACCCGCTCCCGCCAACGCTCCAGCTCCTCCCGGGACAAAACCTCCTCCCCATCTGCACACGCTTTCGGGGCTGGATGCTCCAGAGCACCACATACCGGACAGGGGGCGCCATCCCGCAGTGTTTGCGCCAAGAACCCAGCCTGTGCATCGAGAAACCTCTGGTAGCTCCGGCTGTACGCCTGGTGGGCATCCTGATAAGCCTGGCGGTGGCGCAGATATGCCTGCCCGTCCTCCTGGGCCTGATTGTACTGGCGTTCTGCCCCTTGCCGCAGCGTGACCGCCGTGTCAGCATCTGCGCTCAGGCGAAGGGCTAGAGCCTTTTGTTCCATCCAACCGGGCAGGCGCTGCGCCTCCCCCTCCAGCTGCTCCGCCTGGCGCTGCCATTGCCGCTGCTGTTGGTGCAGCGCCTGTATCTGCTGTGCAAGCTGGCGGGAGTGCTGTGTCAAGCGCTCCAAATCCTTCTGATTGGTTTGTATGCACGCCTGCACCTGGGCAATCTGTTCAAATCCCTCAAGGGCCTGCTGTACCCGCTGGGATTGTGCGGCAAACTGCGCACTTGCCTGGGCATATGCCTCTTTGGCCAGATGGAGCTGGCCTTCCGCCTGGCTGCCAGCCTCCTCCAGGGCAGGCAGCTGCTGATGCAGACCCTCCAGCCCCCGCTGGGTGTCTGCCAGCCCATGGTGTGCATCCTCATAGCGCTGATAGACCTGCTGCACCTGCTGCGCCCCCTGCACCTGGTCTGCCAGGGCCGACTGTTGGGCCATTGCCTCCTCTGCCTCCTGGCAGCGGCGCAGACACGCCTGTGCATCCCGCAATTGCCGATAGCACCCCTGCACGCTCTCCGCCCTGGTATACGCATCCCGCTTCTGACTCCAGTCCTGGGAGGCCGCCCGGCTGCGCTCCTCCTGCGCCCGGCACTGGGCTTCCAGGTCTTTGCACAGCTTGTCCAGCTCCCCAAGCAGAGTCTCCACGGCGGACACATCTCCCTGCTCCACCCACTCCTTGGCCTGGCGCAGCTGGGCCCAGGCGGGGGAATCGGGCAGGGAAATATGGGCGGCCTCTGTCTGGCAGATGTGCTTGAGCGCATCCAACTCCCGCTCTTTCTCCCGCTTGCGCCGGAACAGTTCCTCTGCCATCCGCTCGTACACCTCGGTGTGGAACAGCTTCTGAAAGATTTTCTTGCGTTGGTCAGACTTGGCCCGGAGCAGCTCCATAAACTCTCCCTGGGCAATCATAGCCACCTGCATAAATTGGCTCTTATTCAGCCCCACAATTTCCTCCAGCCTGGCGTCCGTCTCCTTCTGGGGACACTGGCTGCCGTCCGGCAGGGTGAGCACCACCTCCCCGGACACCTCGACCAGCTTTCCCGCCTTCCCACGCAGGGCAGGCCGTGTATGCCGGGGCACCCGGCGCACTGTATAGCGCCGCTGGGGATGATCCTGCCCCTGGCAGAATACCAATTCCACAAAGGGCTGTGTCTTTGGGTCGGCATATTGGCTTTGGAGCAGTGTCCCCGTCTTTTTGTCCGCCGAGGAACTGCCCTCCCCATAGAGGGCGAACACAATGGCATCAAAAATCGTGGTCTTACCTGCCCCTGTGTCTCCGGTGACCAGAAACATGGACTGGTTGAGCTTGGTAAAGTCAATCACAGTGCGTGCGCCATAGGAGCCGAACGCCTGCATTGTGAGCAGCAACGGTCTCATTGTCACTTTCCCCCCTGTACTGTGTGCAGCACATCCAGCAAAATGTCCCGCTCGTCCTGTTCCAGCTGTCCTAAAAAGTCACAGCACAGCTGGAGCGGGTCTACAAGGCGCTCCTGGGTCAGCGCCAGGTCCTGCAGCGCCCCTTCCATTTGTTCCACCCGCACCTCCAGCAAATTGGGGAACGCCTGGCGGATACGCGGGAGCAAATCCACACTTCCCGTATCGCCCCCGGTGAGCACCACGCTCACATAATCCTCACTGCCCTGGGCCAGTATCTCCTCCACGCTCCCCCGTATGACCCGGATTTCACGCAGCGGCGTCAGAGGGAGCACCGTGATTTCCGGCGGCGTGCCCGGCGCTCCCAGAACCACCTGCACCACCCCCTTGCGCTGTCCCGCCTCGCTGACCGAGCAGGCCATGGGCGTGCCGCAATAGCGGATGTGGGGCTTGCCCACCGTCATGGGCTTGTGAATATGCCCCAGGGCCACATAGTCAAACCCGTCCAGCACATCCGCCCCCACCCGGTCGATGTTCCCCACGATAGGCACCTCGGAGTCCATGCGCTCCACTTCCTGGGGGTCTGCCCCCACGGGGAGATAGAACTGATGGCTCACCAGCACCGTGCGCGCCTGCGCCGGAAACTCCTCCCGGGCCAAAAGTCTGCGGATACTCTCGTCGTAAGAGCAGGCGGAGCCATCCTCCCGGACGCCCACCACCTGCTTGACCATAGAGGGGCGCACAAAGGGGAGCAGATAGAAGTGAACCGGGCCATGCCCGTCCTCCAGTGTCACCCGGTGGATAAACTCCCCCTCTGTGACGGGGGGCATACCCACCATGTGAACCCGCTGCCGCTCCAATACCCCGCGGAAGCAGTCAATCCGCGGCCCGCTGTCGTGGTTGCCGCCAATCATCATCACAACCAGATTGGGGAGCGCCTGGGTCAGCTGTGTGACAAAGCGGTTCATCAGCGTCACAGCCTCCGCAGACGGCACCGCCTTATCATAGAGGTCTCCCGCCACCACAAGCGCATCCGGCTGTTCCCGCCGGGCCAGCTGTATCACCTGCTGCAAAATATGTTCCTGGTCTGGCGCCATGTCCCGCTGGATTAGACGCAGGCCCAGATGTAAATCCGACAAATGAAAGAACTTCATAAAACCACCCTGCCTTCGGATGTGTGATGTCCCATTGTACCCCAAACACACAGGTGTTGTCCAGGCCCCAGCCCCATTGTGAAGGTGCGCACCGGCAACGCCCGCCGTCCAGCACAGGGAAAAAGGCAAAGGGCTTGCCGTCTGCACCGGGCAGACAACAAGCCCTTTCTACTCCCTGCATCCTGGCAGCACAAGGGAGGTTTTTAACCGTTCAAAGCCAATCTATCCCCGGGGATAATAGGTATCACAGGTAATTTTCTCGTGGGAATACCCTGCAAACTCCTGCCGGTCTGCCAAAGTCCAGTGCCCACCATCCAAATCCAGGTCCAGATGGGTGTCCGCCGGATACACCCGGTTCCAGCGGAACACCACAACTGCCTCCAACTGCTCTGCCCAGGCAGACAGCGCCTGCCCTTCCACAAAGCAATACTCCCCCTGCTTGCAGGCGGCCAGGGGATTGTCAGACACCTGCAGCCGCTCTGCCGGTACCTCGGCAAACTGCTTTGCGGAATAGGCGCTCAGGTGCAGGGGGGCATCCCCAATGCGGGAGAGCAGATACTCCCGCAGCACCCTGTCCTGACTCTGCCGGCGGTTGTGAAAGCACACGCCGCCCTTGTCGTCCACACATACCACAGCAATCATATTCTCGCCCCCTTCCTCAACGCTGTTTGTGCCATGCCTCTGACCCCTCTGCCCGAAAGGGACATTGGGCAATCAGGTCCTCCGCCGCCTGCTGGTACTCTGCCAGGCCGTTGGCCTTTCTCAGCCGCTTGAGGGGCTTTGCCACCGCCTCCTCCTCAAAGAGGTTGGACAAGTAGCTCCACAACTCCTTGAGGTGGAAGAGTACCGGCCGCTCTCCTGACATCTGCGCCCGATACCCCTCCAAAATCTCCTGGCAGAACTCCAGCAAGGTATCCCGGCTGCGCACCGGGGGGTTGCCGGCCATCTCCAGGGCCAGCCACGGGTTGGCAATCAGCCCCCGCCCCAGCATCACACGCCCGGTGTTGGGAAATTGGGCGCAGATGTCCGCCAAATCCCCAGGTGTAAACAAATCTCCATTGTAGCAAAGGGGCTGTTTGGCACGGTGGTAGGCATATGCGTAGGCCTCCCTGCGGGGGGTGTTGCGGTAGAAATCCTCCCGCACCCGGGGGTGGATAATCAGCTCTGTCATGGGGTAGCGCTCCAACAGGGCAAAGATCTCGCTCCACTCCTCCGGGCTGGAAAATCCAATGCGGGTTTTGATGGAGATGGGCAGGGGTGAGCGCCGGAAAATCTCGTCCAGGAACCGTTCCAGCTCGGGCAGGCGGGCCAGAAAGCCCGATCCACGCCCCTTGGAGGCCACGGTGCCCGAGGGACAGCCCAGGTTCAAATTGACCTCCCCATAGCCATACCCGGCCAGAATCTCCCCCAGCTCCAAGAACAAGTCCGCCTGATTGGTGAGGATTTGCGGGATGACCTCCATCCCCTGGTTGTGTGCGGGGAGGATGTCCTGCCGCTCTCGGTGATTCAATCCCCGATTGGTGAGAAACGGCGTGAAATAGCGGTCAATCCCCCCAAAATGCCTGTGGAACGCATTCCGGTATACATATCCCGTAATCCCCTCCAGCGGGGCCATATAGCAGCGCACCATCACGGATTGCAGATGCCGCAGGGCACATACCCCTGAGCCACCAGAATGTCCCGGGAACCGGTGTACTCCTGCCGATTCTCCTCCTTCATGTCCTTGGCCCCGCTGCAGCTGGGCAGATGGAACTTGCGGCTGCTGGTGTTGAGTACATAGTCGTGCTGATCCCCGCTCTCCAGTGCGTTCTGGTCTGCCTGGCTTGTGCCGGTGGCATAGTCGATGATGACGCCCGGCTGGATGTTGTACACAAATACATTGAAGCAAACGCCATCGCCCTGGTCCTCCACCGACAACGCCTCCATCTGCACTCCCTCTGCCACCAGGTTGGTGGACTCATACACCGGGGTGACACGGTAGAGCACATGGTTGCCCGTTTCCTTGATGTAGTCGGCCACCAGGTTCTCAAAGGGGAGCATCCCCTCCACGTTCATATACCGGGTGCCTGTAATCAGGTTGCGCTCGTTGGCGTTCTCCCCTGTGAGCTGAAAGCCAATGAGGTGGCAGCGGTTGTACAGATACTTGCCGTCTACAAAGTCGTAGCGCACAGA
The DNA here is from genome assembly GCA_944387115.1 of uncultured Oscillospiraceae bacterium. Lineage (GTDB taxonomy): Bacteria > Bacillota > Clostridia > Oscillospirales > Oscillospiraceae > Enterenecus. The sequence continues at coordinate 1,213 of CALXDR010000022.1, read as the reverse complement.
CTGCCATCCAGAGGGCTTGACCTGGCTGATGGAGCCCCGCTCCTCAGTGGGCATGAGGTCCACCCCGATGTTGGCATAGGCCACGCCGCAGCGCCCCAGCTCGTCCAGGGGCGCATACGACTCAAAGGAGGTGGTGCTCTCTATGTCCTGCATATCAAACTGGGGCTGGTTGTCGTAGAGGACCACATAGGCCTGGCCGCTGTACTCCGGACGATTTTCCAGGGTGACAGTCCCGCTGGGCGCTGGCGAGGCGGCACTCTGGGTGGCGCTGCTCTCCGGCGGCCACTCCAGGTCATCGGGGAGCAGTATCTCCAGCTCACAGCCATACAGGGCAGTTGTCAGCAGCACTGCGGCGGGCAGCAGTGCCAAAAGTCTCCGTTTCATGGGTCATTCAGTTCCTTTCTCTCGTATTCCATGGGCCAATGGATCAGCCGGGCGACTTGAGCAGCGCCAGCACCTGCTGCGCCTCTCCCTCTCCCTCGCCAATGAGGGTGAGAAATTGCGCCTCATCCAGCACGGGCACGCCCAGCTCCTGAGCCTTGCGCAGCTTCGAGCCAGCGGCCTCCCCGGCCACCACGCACCCGGTCTTTTTGGACACAGAGCCGGATACCTTAGCGCCCAGCGCCTCCAGCTTTTCCCCTGCCTCCTTGCGGGAGTAGCGGGAGAGCTCGCCGGTGAGCACAAAGGTCATCCCAGCCAGCAAATCCCCCACCGGAGCGGCGGTGCTGGAGAAATTCACGCCAGCCTGCCGCAGCGCCTCCACCAGGTGACGGCTCTGGGGGGCGGCGAACCACTCCAATAGATGGCGGGCGGTAATCTCCCCGATGTCATCGATGGCGGTCAGTGCCTCCAAGCTGGCACTGGCCAGCGCATCCAGCGTTCCAAACCGCATGGCCAGCACCTTGGCGGCCTTCTGCCCCACCTGACGGATTCCAAAGGCAAAGAGCAGGCGGGACAAGTCATTTCCCTTGGATTTTTCAATGGAGGCCAGCAGATTTTGGGCAGACCTCTCCCCCATCCGCTCCAGCTTCGCCACATCTTCTCCGTCCAAATGATACAAATCAGCGGGGGTTTTCACCAGCCCCGCCTGCACCAGACTCTCCAGCACAGCCGGGCCGAGCCCCTCGATGTCCATGGCGTCCCGGCTGGCAAAGTGGGTCAGGTTGCGCAGCAGCTGGGCGGGGCACTCTGCGCCGGTGCAGCGGATGTGGGC
>CALXDR010000021.1 GCA_944387115.1 uncultured Oscillospiraceae bacterium | reverse complement strand
GCAGCAGCCTGATCCACAGCCTTAACGGCCACCTTATAAGCGGCATCGGCCTCGCTGCGGTTGCCACCGGCCACCGCAGCCTCAAACTTCTTCAGGTCGGTCTTCAGCGCGGACTTCTGAGCCTTGTTCTGAGCGGCCTTGGTAGCATTGACCAGAACACGCTTCTTGGCAGATTTGATATTGGGCAAACCAAACACCTCCTCCGATGTGTCATCAAAAATTTTAGGGTATCCCCATAACAGATACACATTGTACCATAGGACTTGGGAAAGCGCAAGCCCTTTTTTCTCAATTCGCATAGAATTTTTTCTCCTGCCCAAACTAGCCAAAACGGACGGCAATGGCACCGGAAAGGAGTTTCAAGCCATGGTACAGCGCAGAACAGACTTGGCAGTGGAGGCCCACCAGCTCTGGCGGGAGCAGGCGGGAGAGACCACCAAATTGCCTGGAGTGCGGGCAGAAGAGGGGGAAACCGAGGGGTTTTCCACCACAAGGGTCACCATTTTGGACCGGGAGGGAGCCGCCGCCCTGGGCAAGCCGGTGGGGCAATACCTGACCATCGAGCTGGACGGCCTGCTGCGGCGGGAGCAGGATTCCTTTCAGCGGGCGGTGCGGGCGGTTGCCGCTCTGCTGGAGCCCATGCTCCCCCCGCAGGGGCTGGCCCTGGTGGCGGGGCTGGGCAACCGGGCCATCACCCCCGACCTGGTGGGCCCCCTGGCGGCAGACCGCACCCTGGCCACCCGCCACCTGGTGGAGCAGCTGGCGGATATGTTTGGGCACCTGCGCCCGGTGGCGGTGCTCACCCCCGGCGTGCTGGCCTCCACCGGGGTGGAGAGCGGCCTGCTGGTGCAGGCCGCCGTAGAACAGCTCCGCCCCGCCTGCGTGGTGGCAGTGGACGCCCTGGCCTCCCGCTCGGCACAGCGGCTGTGCCGCACGGTGCAGCTGTCCGATGCGGGCATTGTCCCCGGCTCAGGGGTGGGCAACCACCGCCTTCCCCTGGACGCCCACCACCTGGGCGTGCCCGTCATCTCCCTGGGGGTGCCCACGGTGGTGGAGGCGTCCACCCTGGCCCTGGACCTGGTGGGCGAGGGGCATTCCGGCCCCCTCCCCGGTGCAGACTTGTTTGTCACCCCCCGTGAGGTGGACAGCCAGGTGGCAGATTTGGGCCGGGTCATCGGCTTTGGCGTGAGTATGGCCCTCAACCCCTCCCTCTCCGTGGACGAGCTGACGCTGCTGCTGGAGTAAGCCCACCGTGTCCCCCTGCCCCCCTGCGGCGGCTTGCCTGTGCGGGAAATTTCCCGTTGTTCTTTCCCATGCAGTTTGTTATACTGAGGGCTATCAATGGTATTTCGAGTAGGTGAACGCTTTGAAACATTCGCCCCGCAGGCTGCTCCAGGTAAAGCCCATCCGCTTTGTTGCCGACGTGGTGCAGGTCTATTTCGCAAAAAGGGTTGGGCGGGCCGCAGGGGAGCTGGCCTACTTCCTCATCCTCACCTTTTTCCCCATTATCATCTGCGTGTCCGCATTCCTCGAACGGCTCCACCTGGATTTTTCCTCCCTGCTGGCGGAGGCGGACTATTTTCTGCCCGACAGCGTGCTGGGCATCTTCCAGGACTATCTGCGCTATTTGGAGACCCAGGACGCCACCGCCATGTTTGTCACCGGATTGTTTCTGGCGGTGTTCTTCGCCTCTGCCGCCATGCGGGGGCTGATGAACATTATGCAGGAGCTGTATGACCGGGCCACCTTCCGCGGCGTGGGACAGCTGGTGGCCAGCGTGGTCTTTTCACTCATGCTGCTGCTCACCATCTATCTGTCCCTGGCGGTGGTGGTCACCGGCAACTGGTTTTTCCACCGGCTGGGGCAGATGCTCCACCTGACCGATTTGGCCGCCCAATTTGGCACCTGGCAGTGGGTGAAGTATGTGCTGCTTCTCTCCCTGGTGTTTCTATTCATCCTGCTCCTCTACCGCTTTGCCGCCCCCCTGAGCAAGCCCCGCCCCGCCGTGGTGCCGGGGGCGCTGGCGGCCTCGGTGGCGCTGGCGGTCAGCTCGGTAATTTCCTCTTTCTTTATGAGCAATTCCACCCAGTATTCCCTGATCTACGGTTCCCTGGCCTCGGTGATCATCCTTCTGGTGTGGCTGTATCTGTGCGGCAACATCCTCATTTTAGGCAATGTGGTCAACTACGTCCTCTACTGCCACAAGAAAGGGCAGGCTGTATAACCGCCCCCAAAGAACCGGGCGGACAGCCCGTCCTCCCGGCATGGCTGTATAATTTTTTCATCCAGCGCACACCCTATCTTCCAGAAAGGGGCGTGCGTGCCATGTGGCAAATTGGCATTTGGGAACAGAGCGAGGGACTGGCAGAGCGGGTGACCAGCCTTGCTCAGGGCCGGGGCTGTCTGGTGCGGGCCAGCTATCACCCCGCCCTGCTGGCTGGAGTTCCATTTCACCTGCTGGCGGTGTCCCCCAGCGCCCAGGGCTGGGCAGGGGCGGGGGCGCTGTCCTGCCAGGTGGCCCTCATCCCCGGGGGAGTGCCCGCCCTCACCCGCTCGCTCCCCGCCCGGACAGTGGTCAGCTACGGCTCCTCCAGCCGAGACACCCTCGCCCTGTCCAGCCTGGAGGAGCAGCGGGCAGCGGTGGCAATCCAGCGTGAGTTTACCACCCTGGACGGGCGCACCGTGGAGCGGCAGGAGCTGATTCTCCCCTACGACGGCACGCCCTTGGATCACTACCTGCTGTTGGTGGGGGCAGGGCTATTGCTGGGACGGCTCACGCCCCCCGGCGCCGGAAACTGACCTGCTCACAGGGCCGGGCGCAAGGCTGCGCCCGGCCCGTATATTTCAGCAAAAAGCCCTTGCCGGGTAGGGCGTGTCATACCGCAATTTTTGGCCTTTGTTTTGGTCTGTCCGGGCTGCGGAATCAAATCCAATCCCGTGTTTTCCGGGGACATACACCTAGGAAAACACGCTGCTCAGGGGAAATGGGGTGACAATTCCGAAGGAATCGATCCCTATTTCCCCTGCTCCCCCTCAAAAAAGTCCTTGGATTTTTTTGAGAAGGCTCACGACGGCTTCGCGCTTCTAAGATGTCATGCTGCGCCTGTTCGCAACGGCTGGCTTCACTCCGATTCGGAACAAAACCGGGTGGCTTCACCCCCCTGGGTTTTATTCCTCACTCCGCTCCATCCAGCCTGCTCACGACGGCTTCGCACTTCTTTCTTGTTTTGTTCACAATTCAATGATACAATGGGGTGACATCTCTTAGAAATACAAGGAGGTCTCCCATGGAGAGAACAACCCCCGTCATCCCCGCCGAGGACATCGCCCGCCAGCGGGAATATTGCGCTGAAATCCGCCAGCTCAATGCCCAGCTGCCCCAGGCCCCCCTGGCCTTTGTGGACACCTACGGCTGCCAGCAAAACGAGGCTGACTCCGAGCTGCTGCGGGGTATGCTGGTGGAAATGGGCTACGAGATTGCCCACAGCGAGGAGGACGCCAGCGTCATCATCATCAACACCTGCGCAGTGCGTGACCACGCCGAGCAGCGGGTATTTGGCAATGTAGGCGCCCTGGTGCACGGCAAGCGGCGCAACCCCAACCAGATTATCTGTCTGTGCGGGTGCATGGCCCAGGAGGCTCACGTGGCCGAGCGCCTGCGCCAGTCCTATCAGCACGTGGATTTGGTGTTCGGCCCCCACGCCCTGTGGCGCTTCCCCGAGTTTCTCCGGCGCATTTACCTCCGCCGGGGCCGCATTTTTGAAACTCAGAACTCCGATGGGGCCATTGCCGAGGGTCTGCCCGTGCGCCGTTCCGGCACCATCAAGGCCTGGGTATCCATCATGTACGGGTGCAACAATTTCTGCACCTACTGCATCGTCCCCCACGTCCGCGGCCGGGAGCGCAGCCGTGACCCGGAGATTATTCTGTCCGAAATCCGCCAGCTGGCCCAGCAGGGCTACAAGGACATCACCCTGCTGGGGCAGAACGTCAACTCCTACGGCAAGGACCTGGCGGGCGGCATTGACTTCCCCACCCTGCTGGAGCGGGCCAACGCCATCCCCGGCGACTTCCTGCTGCGCTTTATGACCAGCCATCCCAAGGACGCCACTCCCCGGCTGTTTGACGTCATGCGGGACTGCGAGAAGGTGGCGCCCGTCATCCATCTGCCCTTCCAGTCGGGCAACACCCGTGTGCTGGGCGCTATGAACCGCCGCTACACCCGGGAGGAGTACCTGGAGAAGGTGCAGGCCCTGCGGGAGCGCATCCCCAACATCGTGCTCACCAGCGATGTGATTGTGGGCTTCCCCGGCGAGACCACCCCCGAGTTTGAAGACACCCTCTCCCTGGTGGAGCAGGTGCGCTTTGACGCCCTGTTCACCTTCATCTACTCCCCCCGCAAGGGCACTCCCGCCGCCGAGATGGAGGACCCCATGAGCAAGGAGGAGAAGAGCGCCAACTTCAACCGCCTGGTGGAGGCGCAAAACCGCATTTCCCTGGAAAAGCACCAGGCCTACATCGGAACCGTCCAGCGCTGTCTGGTGGACAGTGTCAGCGAGGACTCCCGCAACAACCTCAACGCCCGCACCCCCGGCGGCCGCCTGGTGCACCTCAACGGAGATCTGTCCCTGCTGGGCCAGTTCGTCGATGTGAAAATCACCGGCTGCTCCACCTGGGCGCTGTTCGGCCAGCTGTGTTAAACCTGTTCCAGAGGAGGTAGGGCGGCTATGACCCAACAGGATATCTTTGTAAAATGGCTGTCGTACAGCCTGCTCTTGGTTGTGCTGGCCCTAGTGAACTTTTTTCTTCTGCCCGCTGTCCCCTCCCTCCCCCTCCCGCTGCTGCTCCCCTCCCTGGCGGTGGCGGTGGGTGCGCTGGAGGGTTCCCGGGCAGGGGCGGGGTTCGGCATTGTAGCCGGTGTGGTCCTGGGCTGCCTGGCCCACCGCCCCCCCCTGTGCATCCCTGCCCTGTCCCTGGCCGGCTGGCTGTCCGGTCTGACCACCCAGTATGTGCTGCGCCGGGATTTGGTGGGCCACACCATCTGCGCCCTGGCGGTGCTGCTGGTTTGGGAGGGAAGCGCCCTGCTGGGACACCTGATGGGCCAGACCGCCCCCCTCCAGCAGCTGCTGCGGGTGGCCGGGCCTGAGCTGCTCGCTTCCCTGGTATTCACCTTCCCCGTCTACGGCCTGGCCTACTTCTGTTGCCTGCACTATGGGAGAATGTACCATGAATAAGATTTACGATTCCTTTCGCAGCCAAGACCAAAACCGGGAGGTCCGCACCGAGCAGGAGGCCCACCGCCTCCAGATTCGCACCGGCATTCTCATCGGGCTGTTTGTGTGTATTCTGGCGGGCTTCTTCTGCGTGCTCTATCAAACCCAGATTGTCAACGGCGAGCAGTACCGTTCCAACGCCAATGTGAACATCACCCGCTCTGAGACGGTGGACAGCGTCCGCGGGGAAATTCTGGACCGATACGGACGGGTGCTGGTCACCAACTCCATCGGCTACCAGATTACCCTGGACACCTCCCTGATGGGGACAAGCCGCAACGAGATTCTCAGCCAGCTGCTCACCCTGTGCCAGCAGTCCGGCCTGGAGTGGAAGGCAGACGCCCTGCCTGTATCCGCCGAGGCCCCCTATACCTACACCAAAACCGAAGAACTGTTCTGGTATACCTGGACAGACGAGGAGAGCGGCGAGACGGAGGTCTACCGCACCCGCCTGGGCCGGCTGGCCGAAAAGCTGGATTGGGCGGAGGATGTGACCAAGTCCACCCCCTCTGCCCAGGAGCTGCTCCAGGCCATGGCCGATTCCTTTCAGGTGGAGCTGCCTGAGAGCGGAGCGATTGACGCCCACACCAGGCAGCTGCTGGGGGTGCTGTACGAGGTGGCGCTGCGCACCTATGAAATCACCTACTCAGAGTATATCTTCGCCGAGGATGTGGACATCAGCTTCATCACCAAGGTGAAGGAGCACTCCCTCACCGGCGTGGTCATTGACACCGTCACCTCCCGGCAGTACAACACCACCCACGCCGCCCATGTCCTGGGCAATGTGGGCGGCATCCCCCAGGAGAGCCTCCAGGAATATCTGGACAAGGGCTACCCCATGAATGCCATTGTGGGCCGTGCCGGGGTGGAATCCGCCTTCGAGGATTATCTCCACGGCAAAAGCGGTGTACGCCAGATTGAAACCAACGAGTCGGGCAAAATCGTCAATGTCAGCTGGAAGACGGACAAGAAGACCGGCGAAACCCTGGAGCCATCCCCCGGCGGCAATGTGGTGCTCACCCTTGACATCGGCCTGCAGGGGGTGACAGAGGATTTGCTGGCCCAGTTCGTGCAGAAGCTGGAGAACCCAGGCAAAGCCGCCGCTGTGGTGGTGGATATGACCGGGGGCGTGCTCGCCATGGCCTCCTATCCCACCTATGACCCCGCCTCCTACCGGGAGTCCTACAACGACCTGCTTAACGACCCCAACCGGCCTTTGGTAAACAACGCCACCACCGGCCTGTTTGCCCCCGGCTCCACATTTAAGATGGTCACCGCCATTGCCGCTCTGGACAGCGGCGTCATCACCCCCTACTCCACCGTGCCGTGTACCGGCGTGTACACCTATTACCCCGACGTGCGCCCCAGATGCTGGATTTACTCCAGCACCGGCGGCAACCACGGGGTGGAGAATGTGACCGACGCCATCAAGGACTCGTGCAACATCTTCTTCTATGACGTGGGCCGGCGCACGGGGATTTCCACCCTGGTCAAGTACGCCAACCTGTTTGGCCTGGGGGAGTACACCGGCATAGAGCTGCCCGAATCCAAAGGCTATGTGGCCGGGCCGGATACCTCCGCCCTCTTCGGGCAGCCCTGGTATGACGGTCAGACCATGTACGCCTCTATCGGACAGGAGAACAACCAGTTCACCCCCCTCCAGCTGGCAAACTATGTGGCCACCCTGGTCAACGGCGGCAACAACTATCAGGTGCACCTGCTCAAAGAGGTGAAGTCCACCGATTACAGCCAGGTGCTCCACACCTTCGAGCCTGTGCTCCGCCATCAGATTGACATCGACCCCCAGGACCTGTCTGCGGTGAAGCAGGGGCTGTATAACCTGTCCAAAACCGCCTCCATGGCGCAATACTTTAGCCGCCTCCCTGTGGAGGTGGGGTGTAAAACAGGCACTGCGGAGGTGCTCAACTCCAGCGCCAACGCCGTGTTCGTCTGCTTTGCCCCCTATGACAACCCCCAGGTCGCCCTGTGCCTCGTGGCAGAGAACGGCGCCTCCGGCGGCAACCTGGCCTCGGTGGCGGCAGGCATTTTGGAGCAGTATTTCTCCAGCGGCAGCTCCCTCTCCCAGGCCACGGGGGAGAACGCTCTGCTCCACTGACACCCCTCTATCTTGTGGTGTGACCTCCGCCCATCCACAAGACTTCCACAGCTTCCACAGAGTTTTGCACAGGTGTTTCCACATCCTCGGGGGACAGATTCCGCCCTACCCCCTGTCCCGTCCCCCGTGTGCGCACCAAAAACAAAATCCCCGCTGTATAGATTCCGAAAATCTATACAGCGGGGATTTTTCCTTCCGTCAAACGCCCGGGCTATGCCCCGGCGCTCCTGAGGCCAGCCTGCGGACAAGCTGCCCCTCAGTCCAGCCCATCGGCCTGCCGCTGGGCCTGGGCCAGGTCATCGGGCGTGGCAAGGCTGCGGAAGGTATCCGCCTCCTGGGTATCCAGCTCCACCGTATGCACCCAGTCCAGCAGGCTGGCCATCCGATTGTCCCCGTTGAGCAGCAGGGTTTCCGCCGGGGACATACACCGCTGGTGATACAGGCCAAACAGAGGCTGGCGCACTCCCTCCAGGGTGTATACCGCAGCATCCGCCGTCCCAATGGCCTCCAGCAGGGCGTCGGCCTGGGCGTAGGTGTGGTAGGGGCTGTCCACCCCCACCACCAGCAGCAAGGGTGTGGGGCAGGCCCGCAGCCCTGCGTGCACTCCCGCCAGCGGCCCCCGCTCGGGGTACACATCGGGTATGGCGGGAATGCCGTTGGGCGCCAGCACCCGGCGCTCCGCCGCCCCCACAGACAGCTGAATGCCTGCCCCATACCCCTGCCAGCGGCTGATTGCCCGCTCCAGCAGGGTCTTGCCGCCCAATTCCACCAAGGCCTTGTCCCGGCCCATACGCCTGGACAGACCGCCCAACATAATCTGCACCGTCACCTGTTGATGGAGCATCCCCATCGCCTCCTTAAGCTTCAAAGCATACCCGGCAGGGCGGCCCCTGCCGTGCGTGCGCATTCTTTTCCAAAAGCAGTATAGCACACCCTGCCCCGGTGTGCTATACCCAAAGAAAAAACATTGCGTAAATTGTTACAGAACCTTGGAGAGAAATTCCTGTGTACGGGGGTGCTGAGGATGGTCAAAGAGGGCCTGAGGGGTGTTCTCCTCCAAAATCTTCCCGTCCGCCATAAAGAGAATGCGGGTGCCCACCTCCCGGGCAAACCCCATTTCGTGGGTCACCACCACCATCGTCATCCCCTCCTGGGCCAGCTCCTTCATCACCTGGAGCACCTCGCCCACCATCTCAGGGTCCAGTGCGGAGGTGGGCTCGTCAAAGAGCAGTACCTGGGGGCGCATGGCCAGGGAGCGCACAATGGCAATGCGCTGCTTCTGTCCGCCGGACAGCTGGGCGGGATAGGCGTCCGCCTTATCCGCCAGCCCTACCCGCTCCAGAAGCTGTTTGGCCGTTTCATCCGCCTCCTCCTGGCTCATCAGCTTGGCCCGCACGGGGGCCAGGGTGATGTTGCGCCGGATGGTCATGTTGGGGAAGAGGTTGAAGTGCTGGAACACCATGCCCATGCTCCGCCGCACCTTGTCAATGTCCACCTTGGGGTCGGTGATTTCCGTCCCCTGAAAGGTAATGCGCCCCGCCGTGGGGGTTTCCAGCAGATTGAGGCAGCGCAGAAAGGTGGACTTCCCTGACCCGGAGGGTCCGATGATAACCACCTTTTCCCCCTGCTCAATGGTGGTGCTGATGTCCTGGAGCACCAGATTGTCCCCAAAGGACTTGGAGAGATGGTTAACGACGATCACTTTGCCTCAATCTCCTTTCCAGCTTGCCCTGCAGCCAGGACAGCACCATAACCATCACCAGGTAGATGCAGGCCACCCCCAGCAGGGGGTACATCTGCTCGAAGGTGCGGTTGTAAATGCTCTGGGCGGCATACACCAGCTCCTTGCCCCCAATGACATTGATCAGCGCAGTGTCCTTGAGCAGCATAATAAACTCATTGCCCAAAGCGGGCAGCACCGCTTTGAACGCCTGGGGGACCACAATAAAGCGCATGGTGTCCACATAGTTCAGCCCCAGGGAGCGCCCGGCCTCCATCTGGCCGGGGTCCAGGGACATCAGGCCGCCCCGGATAATCTCCGCCACATAGGCCCCCGAGTTGATACCCAGCGTCAAAGCGCCCACCATGGTGTAGTCCCGGCTGCTGGAGAAGATGACAAAGCCCATAATGAGCAGCTGCACCATCATGGGTGTGCCCCGGATGACGGTGACATACACCTGACACAGGGCATTGCACAGCCCCAGCACAGGGTTGCGCCTGCCCGGCCGCTGCTGGTCGTGGGCGGTGCGAACGGTGGCCACCAAAAGCCCCAGCACCACGCCGATGAGCAGGGCGCACACGGTGACCATCAGGGTCACCCCTACCCCCTCCAGGTAGCGCTGCCAGCGGCCGCCCTCTACAAAGGCCTGATAGAAATACACATACTGCTCCTGCCACCAGGGCAGGTCAGTGCCCGCCCGGAGCAGCTCCTTCCAGGCGGTATACATTTGGGCAAAGTCCATGCCTCTTCCTCACTCCTTCTCCAGAAACACGCCTTCAGGGCGGCAGCACTGCCGCTCTGAAGGCGCCCGTTTCATACCCTTACTCTGCGGAAATGTACTGATCCAGAATGGCCTGGATGGTGCCATCCGCCTTCATCTCAGCCAAAATCTCATTGATGGCCTTTTGCAGGGCGGTGTTGCCCTTGGCCATGCCGATGGCATACTCCTCGCTTACCCACGCACCATCCAAAATGGTCAGACCGGCATTGGCCTCCACATAGGACTTGGCAGGCTCGTTGTCAATGATAACGCAGTCCACCTGGCCGTTCATCAGGGCCTGCACCGCCACGATGCCGTCGTCATAGCCCACCACATGGTCATCGCCGTAGCCGCCGTTCTCAGGGGTGTCGGAGGCGTAGAGGTAGCCGGTGGTCCCCATCTGGGTGCCAATCATCTTCTCCCCCAGGTTGTCCAGGGTCACGTCAGAGCCTTCCTTCACAATGACCACCTGAATGCCGGTGGCGTAGCTCTCAGAGAAGTCCATCACAGCCTCACGGTCGGCGTTGACGGTGATGCCCGCCATGGCAATGTCGCTCTTGCCCGTCTGCACGGCCTGGAGGGCGGCGTCAAAGCCCATGTCCTCAATCACCAGCTCCAGCCCCAGCTTTTCGGCAATGGCCTTGGCCACGTCCACGTCCACTCCCTGGATGCTGCCGTCATCCCCCACAAACTCATAGGGCGGGAAGGTGGCGTTGGTGCTCATAATCAGCTTGCCCTTCTCCACGGTGGTCAGGGTGTCCTCTCCGGCAGATGCGCCGGGGTTGGCGCTTTCCTGGGGGGACTGGGAGGCGGCGCTGTCACCGCTGCCGCAGGCGGCCAGGCTGAACATCATGGTGGCGGCCATGGCGGCGGCCAGCAGCTTCTTCACGTTTTTCATATCCATCATACTCCTTTTCCTCTTCCAACTCCATCAATACGGTGTGCGCTGGTTTGTGAGTATGATTATACTTTCTCAATGAATAAAATGCAAGTACTTTTCCATTATTTCGGGATTTTTGGGGGATATGACTGAATATATATGAATGAATATTCATTTTTATGCAATTTGATTGCATATCAATCCAATCCCAGCCCCATCCACCCCCAGGGGCGGGCCTGCCATTGGGCGGGGACCTGTCCCCCCAGCCAGCGCACTGCGCCGTAGGGCGTCCCCTCCGGTCCGGACACCAGACGCACCTGGGCAGGTCCCCCCGCCAGATGCGCCGCTCCCGCCGCCCCCTGCGCCCAATCCTCGGGGGCGCACAGCAGTTCCTTCACCACCGCCCCCTCCGGCCAGTCCTCCACGGCGGCGCAGGCGGGGCCGTGGGCCAGCTGCAATTGATACAGCCCGCTGCGGCCAGGCCGTCCAAACAGACTGCCCTGTACCTCTGCCTGCCCCGCCCCCTGGGACACATAGGTCTGCCCCGCCAGCAGCTGCTCCCGCAGGGCGGTGTACGCCTCCGGCGTAAGGCGATGTGCGCACACCGGCGCAGGCTGGGCCTCCACCCGCCGCTGATAGAAGGCGGGGCAAAACCCATTGCGGGCAAAAAAGTCAAACAGGGCGGGCTGGGCGGGCACCGTGAGCATACACGCCGCCCCCCGCTGGGTGAGCACCTGGGCGGCATACTCCAGCAGCGCTGAGGCATAGCCCCGCCCCCGCCCCTCGGGGTGGGTGGCCAGGGCGTACACATATCCCCCTGCCCCACGGGTTCCGTCAGGAAAGACCAGAGATACCGGGGGCAGCGCCAGCATCGCCATCACCCTGCCCTGGTCGCACAGCACCAGCGGCCCCTCCAGGCCGCACAGCTGGTAAAACCGCCGCTGGAAGCGAGCGTCGTCGCCAAACACCATCTGCCACAGCCCTTCCGCCTCCCCCAGCTGCCGGGGAAGGGCCGCACCCAACTCCACCATGTCCGCTCAAACCTCCCGTGCGGTGAACTTCTCCACCAGAATATCCGGGTAATAGGACAGCTTTGCCTTGCGCAGACCCTCCAGACCCAGGTCGTCCTCCCGGTTGAGCCACTTCACCTCGGGGTGGCGGGCACGCACCATCCGCGCCATCTCCCGGTTGATGACGGCATACGCCCCCTGCACATTGCCAGGGGCCTTTTCAAAGTGGACGTCAAAGCATTCCGGGGTGGTCAGACTGCCCAGGGAAAAGGCCAGCACCTTCCCCTCTGCCCGAATCAGGCCCCCCTCCATCTCCAGGGTGTCCATGTGGTAGAGCGACTCAATGAGGGCCACCGTCTCCTCGCTGAGGGTATCCTCCCCCTGCTCCGGCTCATCCTCCTCCCGCTGGGCATACCAGGCCCGCTCCAGCTCCACGCACTCGTGCAAATTGTCCGGCGTAATGGGCTCAAACATCCAGTCGGGATGGGCCTCGTCAAAGCGGTGGATGTGGTTGCGCTTGGCGTGGAGCTTTTTGCCCCCCAGATCTGCCAGGCGGTTGACGTCGTACACATAGTCCCAGCCGTTCCGGTCCTCTTCAAAAACAAACCGGCCGGGAAACGCCTGCTCCAGCTGCTCCCGCTGGGCAGCGGTGACGCACACCAGCGTCAGGGGGTTCCCCTGGGCCTGCGCCTCCTCCCGCAGCGCCTCGATGGCCGGGGCCAGGGGCCCGCTGCCTGCGGGAAACAGATAGCTTGCCCCCAGGCTCCCCTCAATCTCCACCAGCAGGCGATCCCCCTGCCGGGCAATTTTCTGGGGGTAGGCCCTGCTCCACAGATAGATGTTGTTAAAGTTGTATTCACAGCCCAGGCTGTTCTCTGCCAGCAGCAGGGGCACTGCCCAAGCCCGGTCGGTCATCTCGGGACACCGGAAGGTTTCCATATCAACTGTCCTCTTTCCATTGTAAAATCATAGAATCCCCTGACCGGGGATTGCGCTTTGATTATCATACCATGTTTCTAGGAGAAATACAACCGCCAAATGTGTCCCCCAGCATCCCCACAGCACCCACAGCCTTCCCCATCCCCCGCCCGCAAGCACCCACCCCATACAGCAGCTTCTAGGGACGCAAAATACCCCCGATTGCGCCAATCCGCTGGGCAATCGGGGGTATTTGTATGTTATCTGGCAGATGACTGCCGGGGCAGATCATCCTGCCTTACGTTCTGCGTGCAATCAGCGGGCAGCCACGTAGTGGTGCAGGGTCTTGCGCACTGCGCCGGGGCCGGCGAAGAGCTGGGCCGCCATGGCCTCCACCCGCTCGCCCAGACCCACCTGGTACAGATCCACGCCGAACACATCCTGACGGGTGTACAGCTGCTTCAGGCAGGACCAGTCCTGCTCGCCCTCCTTGACCTCCAGGGGCGCCACAATGGCCTGCAGCTCCTCCAGCAGAGGATCGGGAGAGGGGGCAAAGGCGTTGCCCTTGTCGTCCACGCCCTTGAGGTAGCGGGCGTAACCGGCCAGCACCAGGGGGATGAGCACCAGCTCGTCCATGTTCAGGCCCTGGGCCTTATAGGCCTTGATGGTCTCACCAAAGCGGATGGACAGCTTTTGGGAGGTATCGGTGGCAATGCGCTGGGGGGCGTCGGGCATGAAGGGGTTGGGCAGGCGCTTGGTGAGCACCGCATGGATGAAGTCGGCGGGCTTGAGCACGCCGGGGTCCACCACCACGGGCATGGCCTCCTGGTAGCCCATCTTGGTAATCAGGCCGCAGATGTCCTCGTCCTTCATCTCCTCGGAGATGAGGGTGTGGCCCAGCAGACAGCCGTAGATGGACATGGCGGTGTGCAGGGGGTTGAGGCAGGTGCACACCTTCATCTTCTCCACCTTGTCCACCGTCTCACGGTCGGCATAGAGCACACCGCCCTGCTCCAGGGGGGGACGGCCATTGGTGTACTTGTCCTCGATGACCAGGTACTCGGTCTCCTCGGCGTTGACAAAGGGAGCGGTGTAGGTGTTCTTGGCGGTGATGATGGTGTAGTTGTCCTCAAAACCGTCTGCCTTGAGCATTTCCTGCACCTGTGCGTCGGGGCGGGGGGTAATCTTGTCAATCATGCTCCAGGGGAAGGTGACCTTGCTCTCATCGTCCAGGTACTCCACAAAGCCCTGGGGCACCAGTCCGGCCTTTGCCCAGGCCTGGGCATAGGACAGGGCAGCCTTCTTCACCAGGTCGCCGTTGTGGGAGCAGTTGTCCATGCTCTGCACCGTGATGGGATGGGCGCCGGCCTGATAGCGCTCAAAGAGCAGCGCCGTGACCTTGCCCATAATCAGCTGAGGCGCCAGACCCCGCTCCAAATCCTGAGGCGCCACGGAATAGCCCTTCTCGGTGATGGTGAAGCTGGCCATCTGCAGGGAGGGATTGCGGAAAATCTCCACCAGACGGGCCCAGTCCTCACCGAACTGGGGATCGGCCTTCAGGCTCTCGGTGACAGAGGCCACCACCCGCTTCTCAATGGTGCCGTCGGACTGGAGCACCACCAGCAGGCTCATGTTGTCGTAGGGGCGGTAGGCCTTGTCGATAATCTCGTAGTCAAAGCCCTCAGCCACAATCACGCCCCGGTCATATCCGCCGCAATCCAGGCTCTTCTGGAGCACAGCGGCGGGGAAGGCGCGGAAAATGTTGCCCGCACCGAAGTGAATCCAGGTGGGCTGCTCATGGGTCTTGGCACGCACAGCCTCCAGGTCAAACTGGGGCAGCTTGTAACCCTTGTCTTCCCAGGTCTTGGGGTCAAAGCCAGGGGTGACAATGTCGGAAAGTTTCATTGTTTGCTCCCTCCACACAGGTTTTTACTGATTTTCAGCATCCAGCTTGTCCAGCATATCCCAGATGCCCCACAGGTACATGATGCCCAGGGCACGGTCATACAGGCCGTAGCCGGGGCGGCAGGTGCCGGGGCCCTCGCCCCACAGATGGCGGCCGTGGTCGGGACGGATGTAGCCCTCATAGCCGCAGTCATGATAGGCCTTCATAATCTCCAGAATGCCGGTGTCGCCGTCGCAGTCACGGTGAGAAGTCTCGGAGAAGTCCCCGTTCTCAAAGTGCTTGACGTTGCGGATGTGGGCAAAGGCAATGCGGTCGCAGTACTTGCGCACGATGTCGGCCACATTGTTGTTGGGGTCGGCGTTGAGGCTGCCGGAGCACAGGGTCAGGCAGTTGTAGGGGTCGTCCACCATGGTGAGCAGGCGCTCAATGGCCTCGCCGTTCACCATCAGGCGGGGCAGGCCGAAGATGTCCCAGGGGGGATCGTCCATGTGGATGGCCATTTTGATGTCGCACTCCCGGCACACGGGCATCAGCTTTTCCAGGAAGTACTTCAGGTTGTCCCACAGCTGCTCCTTGGTCACAGAGCGGTACTGGGCAAACAGCTCGTCCAGGCGGGCCATGCGCTCAGGCTCCCAGCCGGGGAAGGTCATGCCGTCCAGGTTCTCCAGGATGTAGTCGGCCATGGCCTTGGGGTCGTCCTGAATCATATCCTTCTGATAGTACAGGGCGGTGGAGCCGTCGGGCAGGGGGTGGAACAGGTCGGTGCGGGTCCAGTCGAACACGGGCATGAAGTTGTAGCAAATCACCTTCACGCCGAACTCCTTCAGGTTGCGGATGGTCTGAATGTAGTTCTCAATGTACTGGTCCCGGGTGGGCAGGCCGATCTTGATGTCGTCGTGGACGTTGACGGACTCCACCACGTCCATGTTGAAGCCGTAGGGAGCCAGCTGCTGCTGCACCTGGGCAATCTCTTCCTTCTCCCAGACCTCGCCGGGCTGCTTGTGGTGCAGTGCCCAGACAATGCTGGTCACGCCGGGAATTTGCTTGATGTCAGACAGAGAAATCTTGTCGTTGCCTTCGCCATACCAGCGAAAGCCCATTTGCATCGGCATTCTCGTCACCTCTCCTAGAATATTGTGACACGCCCCATGCTCCCTCACGGGAGGCGGGGTGTATCCACGCTCAAAACGTGTGGTTCTGCTTGATATTTTAATATATCAATATCCGTTATGCAATTGTGACTTCCGCCCTATTTCCCTCCCCCCTTTTGTACACAATGTATAGGCTTGTGGTTTTTTCCACAAACTCAGCCTATCCCCCTTCCCTGCCCCCGGGGCAAACAGCTCCGGCTGGGCGTCACAGGGCTTCAAAATACTGCGGGAACGCCTTTTGCACTGCGTGAACATTCTCCTGATAGCGGTTGAGATGGGTCTCCATACCCTCCACCGCCCCTCTGGTGTCCCCCCGCACAATGGCCTGCAAAATCTGCTGGTGGTCGTGGTAAACCTGATCGTCCTGAAACACCATCAGGCTGAGGATGCGGAAGCGCTCGGTGTGGTGGAGGGTGTCCAGCATATTTTTGAAGTGCGGCTCCTTCCCCTGGATTTGAAAGGCAATGCGGTGGAACTCACTGTCCGTCTCCAGCAGCTTCTCTTCCCGGCTGGGCAGCTGGGAATGGGCGTAGAACTGATAGAGCTGTATGTTCTCCTCGTATTGCCGCCGGTGGGCCGGGTCAAGGGCCTGACAAATGCGCCCCACCATCTCCTTTTCCAAGGCGCACCTGGAAAACTGCTCGATTTCCACCACCTTTAAGTCAATGGGGGTGACGTATGTGCCGCTTTGCGGCCGCACCACCACCAGTTTCACCATGCTGAGCATTAAAATGGCCTCCCGCACCGGCGTGCGGCTCATGCCCATCTGCTCTGCCAGTTCTTTGTCGCTCAGCGCCTCACCGGGCTTTAAGTCCAGGTGAATGATGCGATTGCGAATATGTTGATATGCCGTTTCCCTTGCACTGATATTTGCCATGTGCCCGCTCCCTTTTCATGTGCTGTTCTGTGTGCGCCCCCGCTGGAGGCCTGCAAAGTCGCTGGGGGAAATCCCATACTCCTCCTTAAAGGCCCGGTAGAAGTTGGAGTAGTCCCCAAATCCGCAGTTTTGATTGACCTCCGTGGGGGATATACCCGCCGAAAGCATCTGCCTGGCCACAATCAGCCGCCGCTGGATGATGTAGCGGTACACGCTTGCCCCCACCAGACGCTGAAATTCGTGGGACAGATAGTATTTGCTGATGAAAAACTCCCCTGCCAGCTGGTCCAGGGACAGCTTTTTGTTGTAGTTCCGGTCAATATACTCCAAAATCTGACGAATCTTCTGGACGCCCCGGTCCTCCAGCTCTCTGCTGGTCTGGTTCACCGCAGACAGGCGGTTGATTTCCACCATCAGCTGTAGCCAAATCCCCTGTGCGGCCACATCCCCGCCATAGCCCTGCCCGCTGCGCTCCCGCAGCAGGGTGTGAAATAGGCTCAGCGCCCTGTTCTCCTGGGTTTTGTCCCATCGAATCAGGTTGCTGTGGTGCTCCCAGCTGTTGTCGAAGCAGCGCAGGAGATTGGTCTGCGGGGTGGAGCAGCCCTCCAGATGCTCCGGCGCAATCCACAGCACCATGCGCTCGTAAGGCTCCTGGGGGGAGCGGCTGCGCAGCTGGTGCAGCTCGGTGGGATTGATGAGCATCAAATCCCCCGGCCGGGGAGTATAGCAGTGCCCCTCCACCACAAACTCCACATTACCCTCTAAAAACAGGTACACCTCATAGAAGTCGTGGTGATGGACGGGCACCTGTCTGGACTGGGTGTCCCGATAGTGAAAAATCTCGTAGTCCTCCCCGCGCATTTGCTGCCGGGGATGAAAGGGATGAACTTGGTATCTCTCCATACCCTCACCTCCCCATCAATTTATCACAACTTCTGCAATGTGTAAAGCAATATCCGCAATGTTCATCCCACCTGGAACAGGCTATAGTAGAGGTACTTCGACCACCTGCACAGCATGGTCATTGAGGAGGTATTTTCACATGAAACCCTTTATGGATGCCAATTTTCTGCTGACCACCCCCACGGCCCAGGCGCTGTACCACGACTACGCCGCCAAGGTGCCTGTGATTGACTACCACTGCCACGTGGACCCCAAGGAGATTTACGAGAACCGCCGTTTCTCCAATATCTATCAGACCTGGCTGGAGGGCGATCACTACAAGTGGCGTGTGATGCGCTCCAACGGTGTGGACGAGCACTACATCACCGGCAGCGCCTCGGAGCGGGAGAAGTTCCAGAAGTTCGCCGAGGCCCTGCCCAAGGCCATTGGCAACCCCATGTACCACTGGTGCCACCTGGAGCTGCGGGAGTATTTCGGCTACCACGGCGTGCTCAACGGCGAGACCGCCCAGGAGGTGTGGGAGCTGAGCGAGAAGAAGCTGGCAGAGGAACACATGGGCGTGCGCGGCATCATCGAGCAGAGCAACGTGGCCTTCATCGGCACCACCGATGACCCCACCTCCAACCTGGAGTGGCACAAGCGCCTGGCGGAGGACCCCACCTTCTCCCCGGTGGTAGCCCCCTCCTTCCGCCCCGACAAGGCGTTGAATCTGGAGAAGTCCGGCTGGCAGGCCTTCCTGGCCGAGCTGGGTGAGAGCGCCGGTGTGGAGATTACCGACCTGACCAGCCTGGAGCAGGCTCTGGAGGCCCGTATGCAGGTGTTTGCCCAGGCCGGCTGCCGTGCCGCCGACCACGGCCTGGACTATGTGCCCTTCCAGAAGGCTGAGCGGGCAGAGGTGGAGGCCATCATGCACAAGGCCCTGGCCGGTGAGCCTGTCACCGTGGCAGAGGCCGAGGCCTTCAAGACCGCACTGCTCCTCTTCTGCGCCGCCTGCTACCACAAGCTGGGGTGGGTGATGCAGATTCACTACAACTGTATGCGCAACCCCAACTCCGCCGCCTTTGCCGCACTGGGGGCTGACGCCGGGTTCGACTGCATGAACAACGTCAGCTGCGCCGGCTCCCTGTACGCTCTGCTGGACGCCCTGTACGCCGCCGGCACCCTCCCCCGCACCATCCTGTACAGCCTGGACCCCGGTGAGAACGAGCTGCTGGACACCATGATCGGCGCCTTCCAGGGCACTGAGGTGGCCGGTAAGATTCAGCACGGCAGCGCCTGGTGGTTCAATGACAACAAGACCGGTATGATTGCCCAACTCACCAGCCTGGCCAATCTGAGCCTGCTGGGCAACTTCATCGGTATGCTCACCGACTCCCGCAGCTTCCTCAGCTACACCCGCCACACCTATTTCCGCCGCATCCTGTGCGAGCTGGTGGGCGGTTGGGTGGAAAATGGCGAGTACCCCGCCGACATCCCCGCTGTGGGCACCCTGATTCAGGACATCTGCTACAACAACGCCAAGCGTTACTTCAACCTGTAATCCCTTTTCCGAGCGAAACAAAAGGCCCGGGGCCAATTCCTGTAGGAATTGGCCCCGGGTTTTAATACGAAGCGCTGAGCCGTCGTGAGCTTTCCCAAAAAGTCCAAGGACTTTTTGGAGTATTACAGTGGAAATAGGGTTCGATTCCTTCGGAGTTGTCACCCCATTTCCACTAAGCTGAGTGTTTCCCGAGGCGCATGTCCCCGGAAAACACAGGATTTCACTTTATTTCGCCCCTACGGGTGCGAAACTCTGTGAGACTAGAAGCGTCCGAGCCGTCGTGAGCAGGCTGGATGGACCGGAGCGAGGGATAACCAGAGGTTATACTGTCCCTAAATTTGCGGCAATTTCGTCCCTGGTGGCCAACAGCTCGGGCACAAGGGCCTGAATGCGCTCATCCGTCATGCGGGAGATGGGCGCTGAAATGGACAGTGCGTGGCTGGCACCGCCGTTCCAATCCTGCACCGCCGCCGCCACACAGCGCACCCCCAGTTCGTTCTCCTCGTTGTCCAGGGCGTACCCCTGCCGGCGGATGTCCGCCAGCTCCCGGAGGAACACCTCCTGGCGGACAATGGTGTGGGGCGTATAGCGCTCGTGCTCCACCCCCCGCCAGTAGTCCAGCACCTGGCTGTCCTTTTGGTAGGCCAGTATGGCCTTGCCCATGCCGGTGCAGTACATGGGGCGGCGCATTCCAATGCGGGAGACCATGCGGATGGCCCCGTGGATGCTGTCCACCTTGTAGATATACACCACCTCATCCCCATCCCGCTCCACCAGGTGGACGGTCTCCCCGGTGCGGCGGCTGAGCCGCTCCATCGGCTCCCGGGCCAGCTCCACCAGATTTAGATTCTCCTGGATGTAGTCGCTCAGCTCGCAAATGCGCATCCCTGCCCGGTACACCGCCTCACCGCTCTTGCGCACATACCCCCACTCCATCATCGCGCCCAGCAGCCGGTGCACCGTACTCTTGTGCAATCCCGTGACTTCGCTGATTTGATGAATGGCCATCCCCCCCGGGCTTTTGCACAGCAGCTCCAGCAGGGTAAAGGCCCGATCCAGGGACTGCACACCCCCTTTTTCCATTGCAACCACCTCCGGCGTTTTATAATGTGAAATAACGTCTCAATTTTAACCGTTCTACACAGTTTTGGCAAGGTATTTTTTACGGAATCTCCAACTTGCTTTTTCCCTCAGATAGGGATATAATGTAATCGACTATTTGAAACACTGTTTCATAATGCAAAACTTTGAGGAGGATGTTTCATGACCGACCTGCAAAAGCGCTTTTTCTCCATCGGCATCATCCCTGTCATCGCCATTGACGATGCGTCCAAGGCCGTCCCTCTGGCTAAGGCCCTGGTGAAGGGCGGCCTGCCCGCCGCCGAGGTCACCTTCCGCACCGCTGCGGCTGAGGAGGCCATTCGTCTCATCGCCGCCGAGGTGCCCGAGATGCTGGTGGGCGCCGGCACCGTGCTCACCCGTGAGCAGGCCGACCGTGCCATTGCCGCCGGCTCCCAGTTCATTGTCAGCCCCGGCTTCAACCCCGAAATCACCCGCTATGTCCTGGACAAGGGCGTGGTCATGATGCCCGGCACCGCCACCCCCGGCGAGATGGAGCAGGCCATGAGCATGGGCCTGGACGTGGTGAAGTTCTTCCCCGCCGAGCAGAACGGCGGCGTGGCCAAGCTCAAGGCCCTGGCCGGCCCCTACGGCAACCTGCGTTGGATGCCCACCGGCGGCGTGAACACCAAGAACATGATGGATTACCTCAGCTTTGACCGCATCATCGCCTGCGGCGGCACCTGGATGGTGAAGAAGGAGCTCATCGAGGGCGAGCAGTGGGACGAAATCACCCGCATCTGCCAGGAAGCCGTCAAGACCATGCTGGGCTTCCAGCTGGGCCACGTGGGCATCAACTGCGACAACGAGGCCCAGGCCGAGCAGACTGCCCAGACCCTGTGCGCACTGTTTGGCCTGGAGTACAAGCCCGGCAACTCCTCCATTTTCGCCGGCTCCGCTGTGGAGTGCATGAAGACCCCCTTCCGCGGCACCCATGGTCACATCGCCATTGCCACCAACAACGTGGACCGGGCCATCTATCACCTGGGCCTGAAGGGTGTGCGCTTTGACGAGAGCAGCCGCAAGACCGACGCCAAGGGCAACACCAAGGCCATCTACCTTCAGGACGAGCTGGCTGGCTTCGCCATTCATCTGATGAAGAAGTAAGCCGGTTCCCAAATACATTTCACCCCAAGAACCATCATTGATAAGGAGTGCAACCCCATGAAAGTCGTTACTTTTGGTGAGCTGATGATTCGGCTCCAGCCCTACAACTACGAGCGCTTTGTCCAGGCCGATCACCTGGAGTTCTCCTTCGGCGGCGGCGAGGCCAACGTGGCCGTCTCCCTGGCCAACTACGGCCTGGATGCCGCCTTCGTGACCAAGCTGCCCACCCACGCCATTGGTCAGGCCGCTGTGAATTCTCTGCGCCGCTTCGGCGTGGACACCTCCATGATCGTCCGTGGCGGCGAGCGTGTGGGCATCTACTTCAATGAGAAGGGCGCTTCCCAGCGTGGCAGCGTGTGCATCTATGACCGTGCCCACTCCGCCATCCAGGAGGCCTCCACCGCCGACTTCGACTGGGACAAGATTTTTGACGGTGTGAACTGGTTCCACTTCACCGGCATCACCCCCGCCCTGGGCCCCAACGTGGTGGACATCTGCCGTGAGGCCTGCAAGGCTGCCAAGGCCCGTGGTGTGAAGATTTCCTGCGACCTGAACTACCGTGGCAAGCTGTGGACCCGTGAGCAGGCCCGTGAGGCCATGACCGACCTGTGCCAGTACGTGGATGTGTGCATCTCCAACGAGGAGGACGCCAAGGACGTGTTCGGCATTGAGGCCGAGGCCACTGACATCTATGCCGGCTCCATCAACCACGAGGGCTACAAGTCCGTGGCAAAGCAGCTGGCTGACAAGTTCGGCTTCGAGAAGGTGGCCATCACCCTGCGTGAGTCCCACTCCGCCTCCGACAACGGCTGGAGCGCCATGCTCTTTGATGCCAAGAGCGGCGAGTACTGCTTCTCCAAGAAGTATCAGCTGCGCATCATCGACCGTGTGGGCGGCGGTGACAGCTTCGGCGGCGGCCTGATTTACTCCCTGCTCACCGGCAAGTCCACCCAGGAGGCCGTGGAGTTTGCTGTGGCCGCTTCTGCCCTGAAGCACACCATCGAGGGTGACTACAACATGGTCACTGTGGCCGAAGTGGAAAAGCTGGCCGGCGGCGACGGTTCCGGCCGTATCCAGCGCTAATTTGCTCTGATAATTCCCTCTCTTCTCTCTCATGAAAGGGGCTGGCTGCCTTAGCAGCCCCCCATAAAAAAGCAATTGTATCTTGCAGGACAGCATAGCAAATCGCTATGCTGTCCTGCTTTTTTAGTCTGTGGGACTTGGAGTAGGTTTTGAAGTGCGCCGTACACCCCGTATATTCGGGCATTCCAAAATCCCTAAAACCGCTTGACAATATTCAACAAGTGGATTATAATTTTTATATTCCACTTGTTGAATATAGGGCTAAGGGGGAACTTTATTATGCTGAAGCACGGAATACTGGGATTGCTAAACTACGGGGATATGAGCGGCTACGAAATTCGCGAGGTTTTTAAGGACTCCTTAAACTATTTCTGGACAGCACAGACCAGCCAAATTTATCGTGAACTTGGTGTGTTAGAGAAAAACGGCTGGATTAAGAGACGGGCTGTTGAGCAAGACGGGAAGCCAAATAAGAATATCTGCTCTATTACAGATGAAGGACGGAAAGAGTTACTACAGTGGTTGTCGGAGCCAGATGTAGATATGGATATGCGCTCTCCCACTTTAATGAAAACCTTTTTCATGGGAGAATTACCAATTACAAGTAGCTTAAACTTTTTCAAAGAACTTAACAAGGAATACCGCAGCCTTTTGAACAATCTCCAAGCGGCAGATCATTCTATCAATTCCTACCAAGAAATGATGCCGGATCAACGGAATGCGTTGTTTTGGCAGATGACCGCAGACTTTGGGAAACGATATATGCAAATGTATCTTGATTGGTCGGAAAGCTGTATTCATGTTTTGGAGAATATGGAGGGAAAACAATGAATATCCTTCCAATCAACGGAAGTCCAAAGGGGGAACGCAGCAACACACTTCGGCTCACGAACGCCTTTTTAGATGGGGTCTGCAATGCACAGGAAGATTGTTTGCCTGCAATCGAAAGACTTGATATTGCGCAAATGAATATTCGCCCCTGCCTTGGGTGTTTTTCCTGTTGGAAAACTACTCCCGGTCAATGTTGTATTCACGACGATATGCAAACAGTCCTTGAAAAGTTATTATGGGCTGACCTGACAATTTGGAGTTTCCCTTTGTACTATTTCAGTCTGCCGGGAAAGCTAAAAACTGTAATCGACCGGCAGCTCCCTTTATCGTTGCCTTTTATGGAGTCTCATGTAGAAGGTGGTGGCCACCCCGCCAGATATGATATGAAGGGAAAGAAAACTGTTTTAATCTCTACTTGCGGATTTTATACAGCAGAGTCAAATTACAATAGTGTAACAGCGCAATTTGACAGGATTTGTGGCAAAGGAAACTATACCACTTTGTTTTGTGGCGAAGGCGAGCTTTTTAGAGTGCCAGAATTATCAAACCGCACAGACGAATATCTTGCCGTTGTTCAGCAGGCGGGGCGGGAGTATTTTTCCGGCAGTATCAAAGCAGAAACAAACGCAAAACTGCAAGAACCGCTATTTCCAAGGGATGTTTTTGAGCGTATGGCAGACGCAAGCTGGGGTATCACGCAAACAGGTGAAAAGGAAGATGCTTCACTGACCCTAACCAAACAAATGGCCGCACTGTATAATCCGGCAGCGTATTGTGGGACAGATATCATTTTGGATATGGACTATACGGATATCGGAAAGCGATACCGCATTATCTTGGGAAAAGCAGAGAGTCGTGTAGTAGAACAGTTTCGTGAAAAACCAAAAACTGTCATTCATACACCTTTTTCAATATGGCAGTCCATTGCTGCCGGGGAAATAGAAGGTTCTACCGCTTTAATGAAACATCTGTATTCTGTCGAAGGCAATTTTGATCTCATGCTAAAATGGGATGAGTATTTTGGGCAACACCAGAACGCAGATTTGACAAGAGATACGCCAACACCAACTGGAAAAACAGATATGCGCTATCTTTTAATCCCGTGGATTGTGTTTTGGATAGCCGCCAATATGCATGCATTTTGGGGAAGCGTGATTAGCATCTTTGTTTGCTGCTCGTTACCGCTGCTGTTCTATAAAAACAAGAAAACAGTTTATGATGCAATTTCCGGAGCATTGGTAAGCATATTTTCTATATTGCTGCTTATGAACTTGTCGGCAGTAATTGTAATGCCCTTATCCTATTTTGCGTTTGGTATCATGTGGAGCCTATCTTCTTGTCTAAAAACACCTCTTTCCGCAGAATATTCTTTGAATGATTATGGTGGGGAACGGGCCCTGCAAAACCCCATGTTTGTCAAGACAAATCGCATTTTAACTGCTGCATGGGGCATTCTTTACTTAATTACAGCTATTTGGACATATTTCATTATGCGTGCAGGCGCAGGAAGCTATGTCGGTATTATCAACTCTATACTTCCGGCGATCATGGGGATATTTACTGTATGGTTTCAAAAATGGTATCCACGAGAAATGGCGCGAAAAAGCCATGCATAGTATGTTGTTGTGAGATAATGGGTTGGTGATATAGCGAATTTTCAGCAGTATTGGGAACATATTGAGCGCACCTTCAATGAATAGGAACAGATGTGTCATGCGACAGTGCAGCGCAAAGGATTTTGGCAGCTGTGTGAGATTCCAGTACAGATGTTGTGTATATAAGGGAGAGCGGGCGTAGGAAAAGGAGGTGAACCCTGATGGACGATGGGAAAATCGTTCAGCTTTACTGGCAGCGGGATGAACAGGCCATTCCCGCCACATCCGCCAAATACGGGGCCTATTGCGCCTCCATCGCCAGAAATATTCTCGGCAGCGAGGAGGACGCAGAGGAATGCGTCAACGATGCCTATCTGTGCGCATGGAACGCCATCCCGCCCCATAGGCCAAAGGTGCTATCCGCATTCCTGGGCAAGCTTGTGCGCAACCTGTCCTTGAACCGCTACAAGCATAATACCGCTGAAAAGCGGGGCGGCGGGGGGCTACCTGCGGTTCTGGACGAGCTGTCTGACCTGGTGCCGGGCAGGGATGACGTGGAGCAGGCCGTTGACCGCAGAGCCCTTGTCCGTACCATCGACGAGTTTTTGGGCACGCTTTCTCCAGAGAAGCGGAGTATGTTTATCCGCCGGTACTGGTATACGGACAGCGTCCAGCAAATCGCCGCCCGGTATGGCATGAGGGCAGGGGCGGTTTCCACCGCCTTGTACCGTCTCCGACTGAACTTACGCAACTATCTGTTGGAAAGGGGCTTCGAGCTATGAACCATGAGAACTTGTACGAACTCCTGGGCGATATCAATGAGGTGTACGTCCAGGAGGCAGGCGCATATCGCCGGGGGAAACAGCCGCTGGCATGGCGCAGATGGGTGGCAGGAGCCGCTTGCCTGTGCCTTGTGGCCGCCGGTGCGTTTGCTGTCCCCGCACTGCGAAATGTGTATGGGGGAGGGGCGTTGCAGCCCAATCACACAGCGGCTGGGGATGCCGTGCAGTCCCAGGAGGGCTCTGACGCAGTCCCCGCTGGGGAAAACCCGCCCCTCTTTGTGAATGCCGTAGCGGACATTGTGAGCGCTGATATGGACGTGCAGTATGCCTACTACGATAACCTCTCCCCATCCGAATGGGAGGCCACCCTGGAAGGGTTTCAGACCGCCTTCGGGTTCCGCTATGAGGATTTTGCAGGGCGAATTCCAGATACCTTTACACAAACCTCCTTCTATTCTGTGGACATCCCCGCTGGGGACGGAGGGGGCAATTATATCCCCCACGACTATGTGTCGCTCTGTCAGACCCAAAGCGGAGGAGCAGTGCGCATAGCCCTCTGCCCCGAGGAAGAACCCCTGCGGGATTTCTATATCCACTGCGACCAGGCCAAGGCGTCGGAAATCAACGGCGTTGACATCCTCCTCTATGGGTACCAGGATTCCCTCCTGGCGCAGTTTTCCTATGGGGGAATCTATTATGACATCGAAACCACCCATGTGGCGCTGGAAGATCTGGAAGGACTGCTGACTGCGGTTTTGGAGGGAGCTTGACCTCCACAAACTGCACACTGCCCGGGGAGAAAACGAGGGAGAGGCTCCGCCTTTTAGACGGAGCCTCTCCCTCTTAACCACTTCACTACGCTTTATCCTGCCCGCCACGGGCATTCCGGTAGACGTGCATTCCTCGCCTGGAAGTCCTCGTCTTGGACTCTCTCGTCGCCAAAGATGACTACCACAGCACTTTCCAGTAACAAAAACAAAAAACACCCAAAACCCAAAGGTTTCAGATGCTTTCTGGAGCTGCTAGGCAGATTCGAACTGCCGACCTCATCCTTACCAAGGATGCGCTCTACCGACTGAGCTATAGCAGCAAATGGCGACGCGGAAGGGACTTGAACCCTCGACCTCCGGCGTGACAGGCCGGCGTTCTAACCAACTGAACTACCGCGCCATCTGGGGGAATCTATTTAATCAGCTTCCGCTGTTATTTTTAAATGGCAGGGGCAGAAGGATTCGAACCCTCGGCACTCGGTTTTGGAGACCGATGCTCTACCAGCTGAGCTATACCCCTGTATGGTGGGCCTTCAGGGACTCGAACCCGGGACCGACCGGTTATGAGCCGGCTGCTCTAACCAACTGAGCTAAAGGCCCATGCCAGTCTACTGTTCTGTCTACACATGCCGCCACCGCAGTGACGGCATGTGTATCAGATTGGCTCCCCCTGTTGGACTCGAACCAACGACCCTGCGGTTAACAGCCGCATGCTCTACCGACTGAGCTAAGGAGGAATATCGAGAGGCCAGTTAAATGACCTCTTTGTGTCGGCACTACCTATTTTCCCAGGCCGTCGCCAGCCAAGTATTTTCGGCGCGAATGAGCTTAACTGCCGTGTT